>JAEZGQ010000166.1 GCA_023416895.1 Bacillota bacterium
ACGATTGTGGTGGTGCCCACGCTCGTGGTTTCCGAGGCATCCATCCGTGCAGGGATGGAGCAGCTTGAAACGCATTACCTCGCAAACCCGTATGAAAACTGCTGCTTTGCCATGCTTGGAGACTTTAAGGACAGCGCCACAGAACAAAACGAGGGAGAAAAGGAGCTTCTTGCACTCGCAAATACAATGGTGGAGGCTCTCAACCAAAAATACGCCAAAGAGGAGCCGGTGTTTTTCTATTTGCACCGCAGGCGCGAGCTAAGCCGTTACGACGGCATTTACATGGGGCGGGAACGTAAGCGCGGCGCGCTGATGGACCTTGTAAACCTCATTGCCGAAGGGCACGACGAGCCGTTTCTTCTCATCAGTGCGCCGCTCCCAACTGGCCTTCGCTATTGCCTTACGCTCGATGCGGATACACTTTTGCCGCGCGAGGCGCTTTTGGAGCTTGTGGGAGCAATGGCGCACCCCTTGAATCGCCCTGTGGCCGACCGTTACGGCATTATTCGCGAGGGCTACGGCGTGATTGCGCCGCGTATGCGGTCACTCTCCTCGGGCGCTTCCAAAACACGCTTTGCAAGGCTTGTTTCTGGTGATTTCGGCATGGATGCCTATTCCGCTGCTGCGGGTGAGTTTTATCAGGATGTGTTTTCCGAAGGTATCTTTGGTGGCAAGGGGATTTTCGACATCGCGGCGTTTCGTGAAACCCTGAGCTTTTGGGTGCCGGACAACGCGGTTTTGAGCCATGACCTCCTGGAAGGCTGCTTTTTACGCGCGGGGTTCATGGGTGATGTTGCACTTTACGACGGTGAACCGAGCACGTTTGCTTCGTGGTGGAAGCGTCAGCATAGGTGGGTTCGCGGCGACTGGCAGCTTGTTGCGTTTGCGGCAAAATACATGAAAGACGCTGCGGGCACCAAGCACAAAAGCCCCCTGAGCGAGCTTTCACGCATGAAGATGATCGTCAACATGGCAAAAAGTCTCGTTTTGCCCGCGGTGCTTCTTTCGCTTTTATGGACGACGGTTACAGGCTTCGGTTTTTTGGGGGCGCTTTCGCTCATTGCGCTGCTCGACGGACTTTTTGTGGAGTTTGTACTGTTGCTGTGTGGGTTTTTCGGCAAAAAGGAGCAAGGCGAACCTTCCGGCGCACTCAAAGAGCAGGGCGTGCCGTTTGCCCATGCGCTTTTTACGCTTGCTACGCTCCCCTATGCGGCCTATCAAACGCTCGACGCGGTGTTTCGCACGCTTTATCGCGTGTACCGCTCGCACCGCAACCTTTTGCAGTGGCAAACCGCAGCGGAAAGCGCGGGACATAAGCTCGGCTCGGTGCAAAGCTACTACAAAAAGCTATGGCTTTGCGCAGCATTCGGTGCGGCGCTTCTTGCATTTACGGCATTTTCCGGCGCGCCGTTCTTCTGTGCTCTTCTGGGCATCTTGTTTCTCTGTGGGCCATATGCTACAGCGCGGGTTGATAAGCCGTATGCTTTAAAGGCGCTCGGCGACGAGGAACGTGCGTTTCTCACTGAGGCGGCGCGCGCTACATGGCGGTTTTTTGAAGAATTTTGCGACGCAAAGAGCAGTTTTTTGCCGCCCGATAACTTTCAGCAATCCCCTTTAAAGCAGCCCGTACGCAATACTTCTCCGACCAACATCGGCATGGGGCTGATGGCGTGCGTGAGCGCATTCGACCTTGGGTTTATCGGCGAAAGCGAGCTTATAAAAAGGCTTTCTGACATGGTTGAAAGCATCGAGTCATTGGAGAAGTGGAATGGACACCTTTATAACTGGTACAATCTCACCGACAAAGCGGTGCTTTCGCCGCGTTACGTGTCAACTGTGGACAGCGGCAACCTTGTGGCGTGCCTTTTGACCGCGGAGCAAGCGCTCCTTGCCTTGCATTTTGATGGTGCGAAGGAGCTTGCGGCACGCTGCCGCAAGCTTGCCGTAGCGACGGATTTTACCGTGCTTTACGATGCGCAGCGCTCGCTTTTCCACATCGGTTATGATGCTTCCTCGGGTGCGCTCTCAAAATCCTGGTACGACCTTCTCGCTTCGGAGGCGCGGCTTACAAGTTTTATGGCCATTGCGCTTTCGCAGGTGGAAAACAAGCACTGGAGCAACCTCGGAAGGCTTTTGACACAAGTCCCGGGTGGGCGCACGCTCCTCTCGTGGGGCGGTACGATGTTTGAATACCTCATGCCAGTGCTTTTTACCGGCACGGTACCCTTTACGCTTCTTGACGAGAGCTGCGCGCACGCGGTCACGGCGCAGCGCGAATACCTCGCGGACGAACCGTGGGGCATTTCAGAATCCGGCTATTATGCGTTTGACCGCTATATGTATTATCAGTACCGCGCGTTCGGCGTACCGAGCCTTGGGCTGCAGGCTGCAAGGGAGCGCGAAAGGGTGGTTGCGCCCTATGCGAGCGCGCTCGCGCTTTTGTGCGATCCACATGCCGCAGCAAACAACCTCTTGCGGCTTCGTGAGATGGGCGCATTTGGAGAGTACGGCTTTTTTGAGGCGATCGACTATACGCAAGCGCGCATCCGCTCCGAAGGCGGGTATGAGCTTGTAAAAAGCTACATGGCACACCATCAGGGTATGAGCCTTTGCGCGATGAACAACGTGCTCAACCAAAACATCCTACAAAAGCGCTTCCACAAAATTCCCGAGGTGCGCGCAACACGGCTTTTGCTTGAGGAGCGCAAACCCTCCATGGCTATCACCATCCGCCGTTACAAAAGCGGCGTATACCGGGAAGACGGCGCAACCAGGGAGGAAAAGCCGCGCGTCAGAACGGTATGCGGCGGAGGTCTTTTGCCGGAGACTCAACTTTTAACAAACGGCCAGTACACGCTGTTTTTGTGCGATGGCGGGCTTTCCTTCAGCCGCTGCGGCGATGTGATGCTCACGCGCTGGCGGCCGGATGTGATGCGTTCCGATTCTGGCGTGCACATCGCCGTACGCGACGGCAATCACGCATGGCCCATCGCCTCCATCCCTTCGGGGCCAAACGACGGTGCGCTTACCACAACGCTCGAGCCGCACAAGGTCACATTTTCGCGCGAGGAAAACGGCATACGGGCGAAGCTTGAATGCTGCGTTTCCCCGCAGCGCAACGCGGAGGTTAGAAGGCTTATCCTAAGCAACACCGCTTCCGAAGCGCGCGAGCTTGAGGTGGGCGTATTTGCCGAGGTGTGTATGGAAACGCAACGGCGCGATATGGCGCATCCGGGCTTTGTGAAGCTTACGGTAAACGCGTCGATGGAGGACGACGTGCTTCTTTTTGAAAAGCGTGCTTCCGATGCGAAGGATTTCAAATATCTTTACTGCATGCTCCTTGGGCCATCCAAGGCGCGTTGGTGCACGGATAGGCTTGTGATGCCCGGGCGGGGAAAAAGCATCACCGAGGCGCTTTTGCAGCCCATGTTGGGCAGGGAAAGCGTCGAGCTTCCTGTGGAGCCGGGTATTTGCGCACGTGCAAACGTCGCCGTCAAACCGGGAGGTGCCGCCCAGTATTACTTTGCGATGGGCTACGCGCTCACCAAAAGGCAGGCGCTCATGGATGCGCAGGAGTTGAAAGCCGAGCTTGAAGCGAGCTTCGACCTCGCATGGGCGCACGCGAACAGCGCGCTTCGCTTTGCGGGGCTTACACGGGGGAAGGCGGAGCTTTTCGAGCGTATGGCAGGCAAGCTCCTTTTGGGGCTGCCGCAAAAGCGCCTGACTGAGTTGCCGCACGGGGCCGGACGCGAAAAGCTTTGGCGCTTTGGCATTTCAGGTGATGAGCCTGTCGTTTTGATGCGCGTTTACAAGCTTACGCAGGCACGTACCGTGAAAATGCTGATGGAGTTCCACGACTTTTTGCGCGCAAGGGGCGGCAGCTTCGACCTTGTGCTCATCGGAGAATACCCGCACGAATACCACAACGACCTTCGCGCGCGGCTTGAGGATATGCTGCACGCCTTAAGCCGCGATACGTCGGGTATCCATCTTCTTCACGGCTTTTTGCTCGACGATGAGGACAGACGCCTTTTGAGCGCGGTCAGCACCATCGAAATAGACGGCCAGAGGGGCCTTGACCGCCAGTTTTCAACGCAGAGCGTAAGGCGGGCGCAGTACCGCGAATACAGTGCGAAGACGGCTGCGCGCGGCGCTTTTTTGGAAAGGCGCGGAGAGCTTAAGTTTTTCAACGGACTCGGCGGGTTCGACGCGGGCGGAAAGGAATATGTAACGCTTTTGAAAAAGGGCGATGCTACGCCCCTGCCGTGGAGCCATATTTTGACCAATGAACGTTTCGGCACCCTGCTTACGGAAACTGGTGGTGGTTACACCTGGTGCGGCAACAGCCGCGAAAACAAGCTTACCCAGTGGTACAACGACCCGCTTCGCGACCCCAAAGGCGAAATGCTTTTGCTGACCGACGAGGACGACGGCGCCACATGGGCGATAACGCCCGGCAGGCTTCAATATGAGGCGGAGTGCGCCGTGCATTATGGGTTTGGGTACGCTTCGTACGAATCTGCCGCGCAGGAGCTGTATCAGGAACTTACGGTATTTGTGGACTCCGAAAAGCCAATAAAATACGCGCTGCTAAAGCTTCATAACCCCATGATGGGGGAGAGGAAACTGAGCGTGCTCTACTGTGCCGACTGGGTGCTTGGCGACGCGCCGCACCCGGAGGCCGTGTATGTACGCGGCGAAGGCAATCTTTCGCTTGCCAAAAACTTTCGTTCCTCTAAAGAGGAATATGCCTACCTTGCGATTGCGGGAGAAGCGTGTGAGCATAGCGCCGACAGGCTATCGGTGCTCAACGACGGGTGGGATTTAAAAACCTTTGAAGAAGAAAGTGCGCCGCGTGCAGGCGGGTTTTCCGCGCTTAGAACGCATGTTTTGTTAAAGGGCGGGGAAACGAAAACGCTCTTGCTTCTTATGGGGCAGGACAGCCTTGAAAACGCGCGGCTCGCCGCAAAAACTTCCGCCGCAGAGGCCGAGGAGGCGCTTCTCAAAACCAAAGCGCTTTGGGAGAAGCGGCTTACGGCGCTTCAGGTGAAAACGCCGGACGAGGCATTTGACTTCATGCTCAACGGCTGGCTTTTGTACCAAACATGGGGCTCTCGCATCCTCGCGCGCACGGGTTATTACCAATGCGGCGGCGCCATCGGCTTCCGAGATCAGCTTCAGGACATGCTTTCGCTTTTGCTGTCAGAGCCTGCGCGCGTCCGCGCGCATCTGCTCATGGCCGCGTCCAAGCAGTTTGAGGCGGGCGACGTGCTGCACTGGTGGCACGAGCCAAGCTATGGCGTGCGCACCCGCATCAGCGACGACAAGCTCTTTTTGCCGTTCGTACTTTTGGAATACCTCGATGCAACGGGCGACGAAACGATTTTGAAAGAGAAAGTTCCCTACCTGGCGGATTGCTGCATCCCCGAAAACAAAAAAGACCTTTACGATAACATCCCGTGTGCAACGAGCGAAGGGAGCATGTACGAGCATTGCGTCAAGGCGGTGGAAAGCGCGCTTGTGTTCGGTGCGCACAACCTGCCGCTCATGGGCGCGGGGGATTGGAACGACGGCATGGACCTCGTAGGTGAAAACGGCGGGGAAAGCGTGTGGCTCGGGTTTTTTCTCCTCTATGTGCTGGAGCGGTTTTCTCCTCTTTGCAAAAAACAGAACGACGAGGCGCGCGCGATTTCTTATGAGGAAACGGCAAAAACTTTGCGTGAAAACCTCGAGGTGCATGGCTGGGACGGCGGTTGGTACCGCCGCGCCTACTTTGCGGACGGCATGCCGCTTGGCTCACGCGAAAACGATCAGTGCTCCATCGACTGCATCTCTCAGTCGTGGGCGGTACTAAGCGGCATGGAAAATGCGAAAACCGCGCTCGACGCGGCGGTCGCTATGCTGCTCGACGAGGAAAACGGCGTGTTCAAGCTGCTCGCACCGCCGTTTGACAAGCCTGAGAGAGAAGTCGGCTACATCAGCGCCTATTTGCCGGGCGTACGGGAAAACGGCGGGCAGTACACGCATGCTGCCGCATGGGTGGCGCTTGCCGCCTGCAAGCTCAAAAACGCGCCGCTTGCGGCACGTATCGTAAGGCTTCTTAACCCCATTGGGCATACAGCACAGGAAACGCAGCGCCGGCGCTACAAAGGTGAGCCTTATGTGCTGGCGGGAGATGTGTACACCGTGGGCAAAAATGCGGGTCGCGCGGGATGGACATGGTATACGGGCGCGGCGTCGTGGTTGTATGTGGTGGGTATGATGCACATGCTCGGCATCAAAAAATACGGCGATACGCTTGTGGTTTCCCCTTGCACGGTGTGGGAAGAGTATTCCTTCACCTATCGCTTCGGCACGAGCGAATATGCCGTAACGGTAAAGCTTGGAGATATGGGCGAGCGCGAGGCGAAGATACCGCTGGTAGATGATGGGAAGCGGCACGAGGTAACAATAAATATTCTTAAGAAATAGGCATGCGCCGCGATCATCCGAAAACGATCGATTGCTTGCATTGCATGCGAGTTTGCGCTAAAGTATGCCTATGGAACAAAAAAAGCACGAAAAAACAGAACAAAACGGCCTTTTGCCGCTTGCGATGTCGCGCGCCGAGCTTGAGGCGCGCGGCATTTCGCGGCTTGATTTTGTATTGATCACGGGCGACGCGTACATCGACCATCCGAGCTTCGGCGCGGCCATCATCGGCCGTACGCTCGAAAGCCATGGGTATACCGTGGGCATCATCGCCCAACCGGATTGGCACAGCGCAGAGGCGTTTAAAACCTTAGGCAAGCCGCGCCTCGCGTTTTTGGTCACCTCCGGCAATATGGACTCCATGGTCAACCACTACACCTCCTCGCGCAAGCATCGAAGCGACGACGCCTATACCCCCGGAGGCAAGGCGGGCAGCCGGCCCGACCGCGCGGCCATCGTTTATGCGCACCGCGCGCGCGAGGCGTATAAGGGCGTGCCCATTGTTTTGGGCGGCATTGAGGCGAGCCTTCGCCGCTTTGCGCATTACGATTATTGGGACGATAAGGTGCGCCGTAGCGTGCTTGTGGACGCCGTGGCGGATTTTGTGGTGTACGGCATGGGTGAACGCCCGATTATGGAGCTTGCCGACGCGCTGGCTTCCGGGCTTAAACCGCGTGACATCACCTACGTGGCGGGCACCGCATTTCAAGTGCAGAGCCTTGAAAACATCTATGATTATACGCTCATCGATAGCTTCGACGAGGTTTCTAAAGACAAGTCGGCATACGCTCACGCGTTTTTGAAGCAGTACGAGGAACAGGACCCCGTGCGCGGCAAGCGGCTGGTGCAGCCGCACGGCTCGTCGTACGTTGTGGTGAACCCGCCTGCCATGCCGCTCAATTCCGCCGAGCTTGATAAGGTGTACGCGCTGCCGTATACGAGAAAGCCGCATCCGAGCTATGGTTTGCCCATTCCCGCGCTTAACGAGGTGGAGTTTTCTCTTGCATCGTGCAGGGGTTGTTTCGGCGCGTGTTCGTTTTGCGCGCTTACCTTCCATCAGGGGCGCATCGTGCAATCTAGAAGCCACGGTTCGCTCGTGGAGGAAGCGAAGCTCCTCACAAAGCAGCCCGGCTTCAAGGGCTATATCCACGATGTAGGCGGGCCTACGGCCAATTTCCGTCGCCCTGCCTGCAAACGCCAGCTTACCGAGGGTGCGTGCAAAAACAGGCAGTGCCTTGGCTTCAACCCTTGCAAAAATGTGGATGCCGATCATTCGGACTACATTGCGCTTTTAAAGAAGCTTCGCGCCCTGGATGGCGTGAAGCGCGTGTTCGTACGCTCCGGTGTTCGTTATGACTTTGCGCTTTACGAAAAGAACGATGTGTTTTTGCGGGAGTTGATCGGCTATCATGTGAGCGGACAGCTCAAGGTTGCGCCAGAGCATGTGGACGATCGCGTTTTAAAGCTCATGGGGAAACCCTCCGCTGCGCTGTACGAGCGGTTTTTGCAAAAGTACGAATCGATCAACCGCGCGCTCGAAAAAGAGCAGTTTATCGTGCCGTACTTCATGTCGTCTCATCCGGGGAGCGACCTACAAAGCGCCGTGGAGCTTGCGCTCTTTTTGAAGCGCACCGGCCAGCGCCCCGAGCAGGTGCAGGACTTTTACCCAACCCCCGGCACGCTTTCCACCTGCATGTATTATACCGGTCTCGATCCGCGTACCATGGAAAAGGTATATGTGCCGCGCACCTATGAGGAAAAGGCCATGCAGCGCGCGCTCATGCAGTATTTCATGCCGCAGCACCGCGCCATGGCGCGAAAGGCGCTTGTTAAGGCGGGGCGCGAAGACCTCATCGGCTTCCACAAGGATGCATTGGTGCCTCCTGAGCGGGAGGAATACGGGCGCAGCGCGCCGCGCGGCGAAAAAAAGCCTGAGCGGAAAAAAGGCGGCGTTTCGCAGCGATCTTCCCGTACCGATGCGCGCAAAAAGGAGCATCCCTCGCGCGGCGCACGGCAGGGGAGAAGCGGAAAACGCTGAGCTTGAGTGTCTGATGCCACTTTTTTAAAGGTTACAGGAAGTGCCGCTCGTAAACTCGCGGACAGTACTTCCTGCAAAGAAAGCCTTATGCTGCGCATGTCGCCATTCGCGAACTTAACCTCCGGGGGGCGGAGCCGAAGCACCGCCAGTAGGCCCTCGGCGGGAGACGCCTTCGGGCACTAGTCCTGCGGACCGTCATATGGGCAAAGTTGCGATTTTTAGAGCAATACGACCATAACGAACTGCGGAAAGACCCCCCGAGCCCCAAGGACTTTTTAACAGCATAAAGCGAAAAGCGTTGAAGCAAAAACACCACAAAACTTGAAAGGGCGGTCTCAAGGCTGCTTTTTTTTGTAAAAAGAAGTGTTTGAATGCACATTTTGGCGGTTGTTGCCGTGATTTTTCGACAGGTAAAATGCAGGATTTTATTCATGATATGATATATTAAGTTTTATTATGGCGTTTACTCTTTCTTTTGCAAGGTGGATATGTTAAACTAATCGAGGTTGATTGTCGGTTTTTTATCAAACTAAAACCGCATTCCGCTGCACATCAAAAGGAGGTTTTCTGGGAGCATGGCCGGTGAAAAAAGCGCTCGCAAGGAACAGTATGAGCGGCTGGATAAAGTGATTGAACAATGGAAAAACGAGCAGGGCGGGCTATTGCCCATCATGCAGCATGCGCAGGAATACCTGGGTTGCCTTGACGCCGAGGTACAGGAATACATTTCCAAAAAAACAGGCGAGTCCGTAAGCACCATTTACGGCGTCGCAACGTTTTATTCGCTGTTCACCCTGCAACCCAAGGGTAAGTTCAAAATTGGGCTTTGCCTTGGAACCGCCTGCTATGTGCGCGGCGCGCAGGCCGTGATCGATGAACTCTCCAAACAGCTCAAAATCGAGGTCGGGCAAACCACCTCAGACGGCCTCTTTACGCTTGATGCTACGCGGTGCATCGGCTGCTGCGGCCTTGCCCCCGCCATGATGGTGAACGACGAGGTCTTCGGCAGGCTCGTTCCCTCCGATGTTACGGGCATCCTCGACCATTTCCGCAAGGAAGCGTAAGAATCGTATGATCATGAAGGAGATTTCGCTCCATCTGCTCGACATCGTGCAAAATTCGCTGTCGGCGGGCGCAAATCTCATTGAAGTTTCCGTCAAAATCAATACAGACGACGATCTTTTGACCGTAGGCGTTGCCGACAATGGCAGCGGTATGGATGAACAAACCCGTTTGCGCGTAACGAACCCTTTTTATACGTCAAGGGATACGCGCAAGGTCGGCCTCGGAATCCCCTTTTTTAAAGAAGGGGCCGAGGGCTGCGGCGGAGATTTCTTTCTAAGCTCCGCGCCGGGGGAAGGCACCAAAATCGGTGCGAGCTACCGCTTGAGCCATATCGACAGGCCGCCGCTTGGAGATATGGCACAAACCATGCTTACGCTTTGCGTCTGCAATGAGGACGTAAGTTTCGTACTGCGCTATGCGCGTGACGATAAGGAATTTATGTTTGACACACGAGAGATACGCCTTGCGCTCGGGGACGGGATTCCCTTCCGCACGCCCGAGGTCATGGAATGGTTAAAAGGGTATCTTTCCGAGGGAATCGAAGAAGTAAACGGAGGTATGGACGTATGAAGTCGCTTCAGGAGTTGGAAGCAATCCGCCAAAAAACGCTTGAAACCATCAATCTGCGCAAAGAACACAATGGTACCCGTATCGTCGTAGGCATGGCTACCTGCGGCATCGCGGCAGGCGCGCGCCCTGTTTTGGCGGCCTTAATGGACGAAGTCGCGAAGCGTGGACTCGGTGATGTTGTGGTAGCACAAACGGGCTGCATCGGCGTTTGCCGCCTTGAGCCCATTGTTGAAGTATATAAACCCGGCTTGGAAAAGGTTACATATGTGAAGGTCACCCCCGACATGGTCGGCAGGATCATGACTGAGCACATCGTGAACAACCGCGTCGTTGATGAATACACCATCGGCGCTGCCGAAGCGAAGAAGCAGTAAGCAAGGGAGGTACAGGCTATGGAATTCTATCGTTCGCAAGTTCTCGTCTGCACGGGAACTGGCTGTTCTTCCTCCAACGCGCACGGCATCGTTAAGAGGTTTGAGGAAGAGCTTGCGGCAAACCATATTGAAAAAGAAGTGAAAATCGTACCCACGGGCTGTTTTGGTCTTTGCGAAACCGGCCCTGTTGTAATCGTTTATCCCGAAGGTTCCTTTTACAGCCACATCAAGATTGAGGATGTTTCGCGCATCGTAAGCGAGCATCTTTTAAAGGGGCGTATTGTACAGGAGCTTCTTTATAAGGAGAGCATCGCGGAGGATCACAGCATCCGTTCGCTCGATGAGGTTAGCTTTTATAAAAAGCAAAAGCGCGTCGCGCTTCGCAACTGCGGCGTGATCGACCCCGAAAACATCGATGAGTACATTGCGTTTGACGGGTATAAGGCGCTTGAAAAGTGCCTCACCGAGCTTTCGCGCGATGGCGTGATCGACATCATCAAAAAGAGCGGCCTTCGTGGGCGCGGGGGCGGAGGTTTCCCCACCGGCCTCAAGTGGCAGTTTGCCAAGGCCAGCGAAAGCGATATCAAATACGTTTGCTGCAACGCCGACGAGGGCGATCCCGGCGCGTTCATGGACAGGAGCGTTCTTGAAGGCGATCCGCATGCGGTGCTCGAAGCAATGGCCATCGCCGGCTACGCCATCGGCGCGCAGCAGGGCTACATCTATGTCCGTGCGGAATACCCAATCGCTGTCAAACGCCTGCGCATCGCCATCGATCAGGCGCGCGAATACGGCCTTTTGGGCGACAATATTTTCGAGAGCGGCTTCAATTTCGACATCGACCTGCGCTTGGGTTCCGGCGCGTTCGTGTGCGGCGAGGAAACGGCGCTTATGGCTTCCATCGAGGGCAAGCGCGGCGAGCCGCGTCCGCGGCCTCCGTTCCCTGCTGTGAAGGGCCTTTTCGGCAAGCCGACCATCCTCAACAACGTGGAAACCTTCGCCAACGTCGGTCAGATCATTCTCAACGGCGCTGAGTGGTTCGCTTCCATGGGCACGGAAAAGAGCAAGGGTACCAAAGTGTTCGCGCTGGGCGGAAAAATCAACAACACCGGCCTTGTGGAAATTCCCATGGGCACCACGCTGCGCGAGGTCATTTACGAGATCGGCGGAGGCATCCCCAACGATCGCAAGTTCAAGGCCGCGCAAACGGGCGGCCCGTCGGGCGGCTGCATTCCCGCGGAACATCTTGACATTCCCATCGATTACGACAACCTCATTGCCATCGGCTCCATGATGGGCTCCGGCGGTATGATCGTAATGGATGAAGACAACTGCATGGTCAACATCGCTAAGTTTTTCCTCGAGTTTACGGTGGATGAATCCTGCGGCAAATGCGCGCCCTGCCGCATCGGCACGCGCAGAATGCTTGAGCTTCTCACCAAAATCACCGATGGACGCGGCGAGGAAGGCGACCTTGAAAAGCTCGAAACGCTCGCAAAGAACATCAAAGCGGCATCGCTGTGCGGCCTCGGACAGACCGCGCCGAACCCTGTGCTGAGCACCCTGCGCTACTTCCGCGATGAGTACGAGGCACACATTTACGAAAAGCGCTGCCCCGCAGGCGTATGCAAGGCGCTTCTCAACTACTACATTTTGCCCGATAAGTGCAAAGGCTGCAGCCTCTGCTCGAAGGTTTGCCCCGTGGGCGCCATCTCCGGCGAGCTCAAAGGCGTTTACAAGATCGACACGAGCAAGTGCATCAAGTGTGGCGCATGCATGGAAAAATGCAAATTCGGTGCAATCGTCCGCAAGTAAAAAAGAACAATCCAAACTTTGGGGCCGCGTCTATGGACGCGGCCTTTTGTGTTTGTTATACTGGCTGTGAAAAAAGCGCACCAACGCGCTGCACCGATTTGTATCGCAGCCAAAACGAAAGGAAGCTGAGCCGATGGAACGTATGCCGGTACTGTTCGTGGGGCATGGTTCGCCCATGAACGCCATAGAAAACAACGCCTTTACCGAAAAATGGGAGGCTTTGGGCAGGAGCCTGCCGCGACCTAAGGCGATCCTCGCGGTTTCCGCGCACTGGTTCACCGCCGGTACGAAAGTGACGGATGCCGAAACCCCCAAAATGGTTTACGACATGTACGGCTTCCCGGAGGCGCTTTACCGCGTGAGTTACCCTGCGCCGGGTGCGCCCTCGCTCGCGCATAAGGCTAAAGAGCTTTCCGAGGCCGACGTGAAGTTCGACAACACATGGGGGCTCGATCACGGCGCGTGGAGCGTTTTGTGCCGTATGTACCCCAAAGCCAATATCCCCGTGTTTCAGTTTAGCGTCAACCGGCTTGCGCCCATGGAGGAGCATTACCGCATCGGGCGTGCGCTCGGGGCGCTACGCGAGGAGGGCGTGTTGATTTTTGGAACCGGAAACGTGGTACACAACCTTGCACGCGTCAACATGTACATGGAGGAGGGCTACCCATGGGCGTACGAGTTCGACGCTTACATCAAAAACAGCATCCTTCAAAGAGACGACGAAAAAGTCATTCATTACGAGCGCGCGGGCGCGTGCGCAGCATATGCGTTTACATCGCCCGATCATTACACGCCGCTTCTTTATACGCTTGGCGCATCGGAAAAGGACGAACCCGTTACGGTGTTCAATGAGGCCTGTGTGTTCGGTTCTCTTTCCATGACGGGCTATGTGTTTGGCGCATAATCAAGCAATGTTTTTATAACAAGTCCGTTTGATAAGACGCACGTTTGGCGCATCATTAATACAAAACAACAATACGTCATGTTTATAAAACACAAAGAAATTGCAGTTCAAAGCTGCTCGATAAATTCCTGTATGCAGATGTGCGGATAGGAACGATGCGCGGCATTTGTTTTGCTCCGCTGGCCTTCTCCATAAAACAGCAAATTAAAAAGCGTGAATAGCCCGCTATCACGACACGCCGTTTTTGGCGTGTTTTTTGTGCACAAAAACCCATACTTGGAAAAACCCGATGCTTCCGTTCCGTTTTGCATGAGAAAGTACAAAGCGGAGAAACTATAAAACAAAATCTTAAAAGTGGAGGGCAGTATGCTGAAAAAAAGGAAGATTGCGCTGGCGTTGCTTTGCGCGGCACTGCTTTTGGTCATCGGCGCGCTTCTTATTTACAGTGTCTTTCAGGAGCAAAAACAGCCGAGCGGCGGTTCGCGCTTCGTTTTAGTGGACGCAGCGGCTTTGCCCGCGAAAAGAGGGCTGCTTTATGAGCGATAAAGCGTATGTGAACCTGCCGGCGGTGGATTTCAACGGCGGTGCGGGCAGCAACAACCCGCTCAACCGCGAAACGCGCTATAAGCCGTACGCGGAAAAAATACGGGCAAATAGGGAGGAACAAAGCTGTGGGAAGACCGAAAACGCCTGAACAGCAACGCTATCAGGAGCACGTCAATCAAAAAATACCAAAGAGCAAGGTGGCGCTGCAATGCGTAAAAGCGTTTGTGGCGGGCGGCATCATCTGTACCATAGGTCAGCTTGTGCATGATTTTGGCGAATATACGCTGATGCTCGACGAAAAGAGCGTTGCGGCCTTTACCGCCATGGTGATGGTTTTTTTTGGCGCGACGCTTACTGGTATCGGCGTATACGACAAAATCGGTTCTTGGGCAGGCGCGGGCTCGGTGGTGCCCATTACCGGCTTTGCGAATTCCATCGTCGCACCGGCCATGGAGTTTAAACGCGAAGGCTACGTGATGGGCGTCGGTGCGAAGCTTTTCAGCCTCGCGGGGCCAGTGCTCGTTTACGGCATCAGCGCGTCCATCATCGTAGGGCTTATCGCCTACATCGTCGCAAAGTGAGGCAAGTTATGCAATACAAACGCATCGGCGAGCAAACGGTGATGTTCGAGCTGCCGCCAAAGTTGATCTCCTCTGCCGCCATCGTGGGCGATGTAGAGGGAAAAGGCTCTTTGGCCGAGTATTACGACCTTGTTTTGGAAGACGATACCTGGGGCGAAAAAAGCTGGGAAAAAGCCGAGCGCAAAATGTTTGAAAACAGCGTGCGCATGGCACTTGAAAAGATAAACCTAAGCGCCAAGGATCTTGACTGCCTTTTGGGCGGAGACCTTTTGAACCAAATCATTTCCGCCAATTATGCTGCACGCGAACTTCGCATTCCCTTTTTGGGTCTGTATGGCGCATGTTCTACAATGGCACAATCCCTGCTCATCGGCTCGATGATGATCGACGGCGGTTTTGCAAAGCGCGTCGCCTGTACCGCCACAAGCCATTTTTCAACCGCAGAGCGTCAGTACCGTTTTCCGCTTGAAATGGGAGGGCAAACAACGCCCACCGCGCAGCGCACGGTAACGGGGGCCGGCACGAGCATTCTATGCGAGGCCAACAGCGTGGGAAGCGCAGTGTTCAAGTCTGTACGCATTATGGGAGGCACCATAGGGCGCGTGGTGGATTTCGGCATCAGCGATGCAAGCAATATGGGTGCAGCCATGGCGCCCGCCGCGCGGGATACCTTCCTCGCCCACCTGCAGGATACCGGTCGCACCGCGGACGATTATGACCTTGTGATAACGGGCGATCTGGGCAAATTCGGTGCGGAAATGTTTGTGGATCTTTGCGAGGAAAAAGGCGTGAAGGTGGGCGATAAGCACCTCGATTGCGGCAACATCGTGTTTGCCCCCGAGCAAAAGGTGGATTGCGGAGGGAGCGGCTGCGGCTGCAGCGCGGTGGTGCTCAACGCCTATCTCCTCGGACGTATGGAAGCGGGGGAAATCAATCGCGTGCTTTTTATGGCGACGGGCGCCCTCATGAGCCCTACCACGGGCTTGCAAAGCGAAAGTATACCGGGCATTGCCCACGGCGTGATCTTGGAAAGAAGGATGTTGCAATGAGTTCGTTTATGGATTATTTCTGGGCATTTGTCATAGGCGGGCTGCTCTGCGTGATCGGCCAGCTTCTGTTAAGCTACACAAGGCTTACGTCCGCCAGAATTCTTGTGATTTTTGTGACCTCCGGCGTGGTGCTCACCGCGCTTGGGCTTTATGAGCCGCTTGTTGAGCTTGCGGGCGCGGGCGCGACTGTGCCGCTTACAGGCTTTGGCTACGCGCTTGGCAAAGGCGCTATCGAAGGTGCGCTTGAGAACGGCATAATTGGCGCTTTTACGGGCGGCATTACGGCGACTGCGGGCGGCATCGCGGCGGCGATCTTGTTCGGCTATCTCAACGCCGTCGTCTTTACCCCTAAAACAAAAAAGTAAAGTGCCTTTTCGAGCAGAAAAAGCGTATGCGGTCGTTTCGCATACGCTTTTTAATTCAAGCAATCTATAGGTTAACGAGCTTTTTTCAGTGCCTGATAATAACTCGTTTGATCATATTCGGCCAGAAGCGGCGTTCCCGGGAGATAACCCGCCCACACATAAATGCGCTCGGGGTGCATGTTGTAGGTGGTTTTTGCGATGGGCCTTTGCTCAACGGTGGTGTCACCCTTTTTGTAAATGGCGGTACTCTGGTAAACGTGGCCGGTGATGGCGCTGTTGTTCTTCCACCAGAAGGGTTCTACAAGGCGCGAATCTACGTTAAAGACGGTGGCAGTGGGCTCAAGCGTTTCCACAAGCTCGCTCTTAAGCTCAATGCTGTCGAACGTATCGGGGAAGGGCTCACCGTAAATTTCGCAGTAAACACGCTTTGCGGACGTATCCACCCATGTGAAAACGTAAATGGGAGCGGTCGTGTTGTTGCTCCACGTAAAGTCGATGGTGCCTGTGTTGATGGTAGCGTCAAGCCCGCCGTCCACATAAGAAAGCTGCTGGGAGTGTGCGCGGCGGTACTCGATTTTCATATCGCTCTTAAGCACGGTAAGGTACATCGTGGTGGATACCTGGCATACGCCACCGCCGGGCTGGTCTTCTGTGGCGGCACCGCCTTCAATTACTGCGGGAGCCTCCTTCCAGCCGTTTTTCAACGTCCGGTCGCCGAGAACGGTATTGCACGAAAAAATTTCACCGGGCTGAAGCACATAACCGTACATGAGGCCGGTCGCCTTTACGATGTTGAATACACGCTCAACGCGGTCGTAGTGGCCCCTGCCGAACGAGGTCCATGCGCTCGCACGCATGATGAGCGTTTCCTTGAGCGTGGCGATGGTGACCGTGGGCGGGATTTGCGTGAACTGCAACTCCACCTGCCCGAACTGACGGGCGGTGGTGCGGTCTTTTATGGTTTGGATGGCGGCGGGTACGTCGATGCCGCGGCCGGGCGTGCCTTCCACAAAGTCAAAGCGCATATCCCTAAGGTCGGTCACGGAACCATCCACGGGTAGGCCGAGGTTGCGCGCGTCGCTTACGCCGTTGTCGGGGTTGACAGCGAGCTGCTTTACCGTAAAGGTGGCGTCCGTAGGTGCAATGTTTACCTTTTCGGCAATGGAGTTGACGAGCGCGTCGAGGTTGGCGTTTGGCACGACGGTATATTCGATGCCGTAAGTGCGACCATTTTCCTTGATGTCCTCAAGCTCCGCCTCGAGCGTATCGAGGTCGCCCTCGCGGGCAAGCCCCATGGCTGTTGTGAGCACATCTTCCGTGGTGTAGGAAATGTCAAAACAGGAGGCGTCAACCGTATAGGTTTGTCCGTCCACAAGAAGCGAAAAGCCGACGTCATTTGTGAGCTCCTGTTCAGCGCTCTTGAGCGCCGCAGCCGCATCGGAAAGGCTCATGCCGCTTACGTCAATACCTGCGACCGTGATGCCTTCATGAAAAACGCCGGAGTTGATGATCTCCTGCCGCTTGTTTTCCCTGTACTCTTCATTGAGGTGGAGGAAAAGCGCCGTTCCGCCAAGCACGAGAACAACCACCAGCAACGAAATTGCAATGATCCCCCCAACGCTCATGCCCTGCTTTTTCTTGCGTTTTTTCCCTACGGCCTTAGCTTCCATTGTACTTATTACCCCATTATTTCTATATTACGGGCAGAATCCTGCAAGGATACCCAAACTACTACAATTATATTTTGTGGAACAAGGGATGTAAAGAGATGCCATCCGTTTTCCACCCAATTATTCACTGAATGTTCATGTTTTGTTGCCATCCACAAAAAGCGCCTGTATAATAAAAAACGGGTAAGGGAAAATTTTCTCTGTCGGCGCAAGCCACGGGGTACGTCGAACAGGTTTTCTACTTTGTGCGCATGGAGGCAAAGCAATGAAAAGCGAAAGCGTGAAAAAGCTTACACAATACGGCGTGCTTGTAGCGTTCATCCTTATTTTGGGGCTTACGCCCGTGGGCTACATCAAGCTGTCACCCGCGGCAAGCATTACGTTGGTACATCTCCCTGTGATCATCGGCGTTTATTTTCTCGGGCTTGAGGGCGGTGTGGTATTGGGGTTTTTCTTTGGACTGACGAGCCTTATCAGCTGTTTTTTGAACCCGGACGGAATCGCGGCCATCGTGCTTGGCACCAACACGGGGTTCGGCCTTTACAACATCGTGCTCATTCTTTGCATCCTGTTTTTGCCGCGCGTGCTCGTGGGCGTTTTTTCTGCGCTCGTGTACCGTGCGTTTGCAAGGCCGGAACGATCCAACGTTTTGGCGATGGCGGCTGCGGGCGTTGTGGGCTCGCTAACAAATACAGTATTTTTGCTCGGAGGATTGTACCTTTTGGCTTTTGAGCAAACCGCGGCGACCTTCGGTGTTGCGGGAAGCGCGCTTTTGGCCACGTTTCTTTCCATCATTTCCGTCAACGGGCTCCTTGAGGCCGTTGCGGCCGGCATCATCTGCCCGGCGGTGGGGAAAGCGCTTCAGGCTACGGCGCTGCTTGCAAAAAAATAATTTCGGGAGAATGTTATACGAATGCTTCTTGTGATGGACGTTGGCAACACCAACATCAAAACAGGCCTTTTTGAAAACGGACGGCTCAAATACTCTTGGCGGTTCACCACTGACTCGCGGCGTACTGCCGACGAATACGGCGTTCAGATGGAATCCTTTTTTGACCACCTCGGCATCAGCACGCGCGATGTGGACGGGATCATACTCTCCTCTGTCATTCCCTCCATGAATTACACCATCGAGCACATGTGCCAGTTGTATTTCCATGGTCAGGGCGTGCTTCAAGTGAGCAGCGAACTCAGCCTTGGCATTTCCATTTTGTACGACCATCCTTCGCAGCTTGGGTCTGACCGTATCTGCAATGCCGTAGCAGCTTACAAAACCTACGGCGGGCCGTGCGTGGTGGTAGACTTCGGCACCGCTACAAACTTTTCCGTGGTTGGCAAGAGCGGCGAGTTTTTAGGAGGCCTCATCTGTCCGGGCATCATGGTTTCGGCCGACGCCATGGTGGAGCGCGCCGCCATGCTGCATCGTGTGGAATTCATCAAGCCCGCGCGCGTGGTTTGCACCAACACGCGCGAAGCCATTCAGTCGGGCGTCATTTTGGGCTATGTCGGCCAGGTGGACTATATCATCAGGCAAATTGAGCAGGAGTACAACGAGGAGTTCCTCGTAATCGCCACGGGCGGCATGTCGTCTATGATCGCCAAGGAAACCGATCGTATCGGCATCGTCAACCCCACGCTTACACTGGAGGGACTTTCTCTCATCTACGAGATGAATCACTGAGCTTAAGAGGCAGCCAATCCGTGTGGTCGACCTGGCTGCTGTGCTAAAACAATACGATGTTTACCGCCCGTTTGTTGCATGCAAACGGGCCTTTTTTTATTGGGAAATGGGGCTTTTTCCTCAAAGTTCGCCGCAAACGCGCATTGCGGCGGAAGTGTGCGCATGGTATGCTGATGCTGTAAAAACATTTCTTTGCTTGCGCGTACAGCGAGGCAACTTGCACACGGATTTCGGCTTGAACTTTGCGGGAGGTTCCGAATATGAAACGGGTTTCAAAGAAGGCGTTTTGTTTGACGTTCGCGCTGTTGCTGCTTCTCACGCTTGTGCCC
>JAEZGQ010000052.1 GCA_023416895.1 Bacillota bacterium
TGGACGTCGAGGACAATGAACAGCTAAGGCGCATCGGTGCGCGAAGCGGCCAAGCGGCGCTCGAACGCTTCAAAAGCATGTGGATTCCCATGGAAAACCGCTATTTCGAGGCGTTTCATGTGCGGGAGAATGCGGATATCGTAATCGTTACCCCTGCCGCGGCCATGGAGGGGAACTGAGAAACCACACCGCCTGCACTGTTGCGCGCGGGCACGCCGCACCTTATAATGAAACGGAACAAAACAGCGAACAGGCGCGGCGCGGTTTTTTGCGCCGCGCTTTTACTTAAAAAACGGAGGCTACCATGGAACGACCCTATGTGAAGGCCATTATTACCGAAAAGGCGGAGCGTGCCGCCCGGAATGGGCACCCCTGGGTATACGGCGAGGAGATCACTTCCCTTTCGAGTGCGCCCGAAAACGGCGAGATTGTGGATGTTTACACCAAAAAGGAACGCTGGCTTGGTGCGGGGTTTTACAACAGCAATTCCAAAATACGCGTGCGCATCCTTTCCCGAAACACCAATGACCGCTTTGATGAGGCGTTTTTTGAGCGCCGCATCCGCCACGCGGTGGAGTACCGCCGCACCGTAATGGGCGGCGACTTTTCCTCCTGCCGCCTTATTTTCGGCGAGGCGGACTTTTTTCCGGGCTTCACGGTAGATAAATTCGGTGACATTCTCGTGACGGAGGTGCTTTCCTATGGCATCGATGCGCGGCGGGATATGCTTTACCCCCTTCTTGTGAAGGCGCTTGCCGATGTTGGCGTTAAGGTGCGCGCCATTTACGAGCGCAACGAGGATTCCTTGCGCGACAAGGAGGGTATCCCTAAGTATAAGGGATTCTACCGCATGGAGGGCCTTGAAGATAACCTCGACGGGCACGTTGAAATTTGCGAAAACGGCGTATTTTACGATGTTGATTATATCAACGGCCAGAAAACGGGCTTTTTCCTCGATCAAAAGTACAACCGCGCCGCCGCCGCGCGCCTTGCGGCGGGCAGGAGCGTGCTCGACTGCTGCACCCACACGGGTGCGTTCGCGCTCAACGCGGCGAAAGCAGGGGCAAAAGAGGTAACGGCGGTGGATGTTTCGCAGGATGCGCTCGATGTGGCGTTTAGAAACGCGCAGCGAAACGGCGTTGCCGACAAGGTGCGTTTTTTGCGCGCGGATATGTTTGACCTTTTGGATGAACTTGTGGAAAGCAAAAGCAAAGCTTACGATTTTATTATTCTCGACCCGCCCGCGTTTACAAAAAGCGGCGCCACGGTGAAAAACGCTTACCGCGGCTACAAAGAGATTAACCTCAAGGCCATGCGCGCTTTGCCAAGAGGCGGCTATCTTGCCACCTGCTCCTGTTCGCACTTTATGCCGCGCGAGCTGTTTGAAAAAATGCTTACGGAGGCTGCGTTCGATGCAGGCGTGCAGCTGAGGCAAATCGAGGCGCGCCAACAAGCGCCCGACCACCCTGTGCTCTGGGGCGTTCCCGAAACGGATTATTTGAAGTTCTATCTGTTTCAGGTGACATGAAGAAGTATTGATAGAATTAGCATTGAATGAATTGCGAAGTAAAAGCGGTCGGAAGCAAAGTTCCGGCCGCTTTTGCGTGACAGAAATTGTCAAGGGGTTCCTGACGTTCATTCCGGCTTCGGCGGCGTGTACGCCGAAACAGATAAAAGCCGTAGGCTTTCGTACTTATCGCGCTTTGACGACCGCGTGCAAAGCATGAAGTCAAAGCGTGAAATCTTCAACAAAGTGACTTGTCACTTTGTTGAAAAGCGCGATGCGCTTTATAGTGCCGCCGCGATCTTCGCTGCGAGGGCAACGTTGTTATACACAAGCTGGATGTTCGCATCGAGGCTCTTGCCCTTCGTGGCGTCCTTGATGGCGGCGAGCAAAAACGGCGTGGTATCCTTGCCGTGAATGCCCTGGCGGGTTGCTTCTGCTACCGCGCTTTCGATTGCGCTCTCAATGTAGGATCTGTCCATGGAGTACGCTTCGGGGATGGGGTTCACGATGAGCGCGCCGCCCGCGTAGCCAAGCTCGCGCTGTGCGCGCACCGTAGCGGCGATTTCCGCAGGGTCGTCGATGCGGCAATCCACCTTTAAGCCGCTCTCGCGGGTATAAAAGGCGGGAAGCTCGGCGGTTTGAAAACCGATTACCGGCACGCCGCGCGTTTCAAGGTATTCAAGCGTCAACGGGAGGTCGAGTATGCTCTTCGCGCCCGCGCATACGACCGCCACGGGGGTTTTTGCAAGCTCCTCAAGGTCTGCCGAAATGTCCATGGTCGTTTGCGCGCCGCGGTGCACGCCGCCGATGCCGCCGGTACCCATCACCTGAATGCCCGCAAGCGCCGCAAGCTGCATGGTGGCGGCTACGGTGGTCGCTCCGTCGCGCTTTTGCGCCACGAGAAGCGGCAGGTCGCGGCGGCTGGCCTTAGCGATTTTCGCGCCGCCGGTGCCGAGGTATTCTAGCTGCTCGTCGGTCAAACCAACGCAGAGCTTGCCGCCGAGGACGGCGCAGGTGGCAGGCGTTGCGCCGTTTTCGCGAACGATGCGCTCGCAGTTTTTGGCCGTTTCTACGTTTTGCGGGTAGGGCATCCCGTGGGAAATGATGGTGCTTTCAAGCGCCACAACGGGCTTATTTTGTTCCAAAGCTTTCCGCACTTCGTCGGAAAGGAGAAGATGGCTGTTGTACATAGTAGGTT
>JAEZGQ010000242.1 GCA_023416895.1 Bacillota bacterium
GCTCTGCCACTGAGCTACACCCGCGTCACAATAGCTTTAGCGCACTTTGCGATATAGCACTACTATTCTAATTCAAGGCCGCGTTTTTGTCAACAAATTACGGCGGGCAAACCATAGCAAACGGGGCTTTTTTGCATACGCAACATGTGGTGTTAAGCTTAAGAAAAGAGCACAAGCGCTCGCGGAAAAAAGGCACATGCAAAGAACTGTAAAAAATCGCCGGAGGCAAAACCGATGTTTATTCACAGAACAAATCGGCGGGAAAAGAAAAAGCGGCGGGTACATGCCCGCCGCTTTATAAAATTTGTATGCTCGCAAAAGGACATGTGGCCAAGCGCTCCTTATTTAAGAGCAAGCGCGGGTACGGCATTGAGCGAAAGCGGCGAGGTTTCACCGCGAAGCAGCGCGTAATAGCCCGCACAGCCGATCATGGCGGCGTTGTCGGTGCAAAAGCGGAATTCCGGACAATAAAAAGAAATGCCGTCTTTGGCCGCGCGCGCGGCCATCGCGTTGCGCAAAGCGCGGTTGGCGCTTACGCCGCCTGCGAGCGCAAGCTTTTTTTGCCCGCATGCAAGCGCCGCACGAACGGATTTTTCCGCGAGGGCGTTAACCACCGCACGTTGAAACGACGCAGCAATGTCCGCAAAAAGAAGCGGCTCGCCTTTTTGCTGCGCGTTATGAAGCAGGTTTACAACCGCCGTTTTAATGCCGGAAAAACTGAAGTCGAAGCCTTCACCCTCATTGAGCGAAGAATGGAACGCATACGCATTGGGGTTGCCCTCAAGCGCAAGCTTTTCGAGCGCAGGACCGCCCGGGTAGGAAAGCCCGAGCGCGCGTGCTGCTTTATCAAACGCTTCGCCGGCAGCATCGTCGCGCGTTTTGCCGATGAGAGAAAAACGACCGTAATCCTCCACGAGCACGATGTGGCTGTGGCCGCCAGAGGCGATGAGGCACACAAACGGCGGCTCAAGGTCGGAATAAGAAAGGTAGTTTGCGGCAATATGCCCTTCGATGTGGTTGACTCCGATGAGCGGAAGGCCCTTGGCAAGCGCAATGCCCTTGGCATAGCTGACGCCAGTGAGGAGCGCGCCCACAAGGCCGGGGCCGTAGGTCACGGCAACCGCGTCAAGCTCGTCAAATGTAACGCCCGCTTTCAAGAGCGCGTCGCGTACAACGGGGCCGAGGCGCTCCACATGGCTTCGCGAGGCAAGCTCCGGCACCACGCCGCCAAATTGGCGGTGCAGCGGAATTTGCGTGTAAACGCTTACCCCAAGTAAGCCTCGCGGCGCGTTCAAAACGGCTGCGGCGGTTTCGTCGCACGAAGTTTCTATCGCAAGAAGAATTCCGCCTTCGCGGCGGAATTTTTGAAGCTTTTCTAAAACCGCTTCTTTGCGGTTAACCAAATCAATGTCCATACGCATGCCTTGTTTTGTGTACAAAATAAATGGAGCTCGATGCCGCCATCAGTACGGCGAACGCCAGAATGAAAGTCGAGAAGGTACGGACGATGAGGTCCCAAAACAGCTGCTGGGGGCAGATGCGAATCATTCGGTCGCGCGCGGGGCTCAAAAGCCATAGATCGTTGTCGAAGAAAAGGTAATGGAACCCGTTCCAAAACGCGGTGAAATCCACTGCGGCAAAAACGCCAAGCGCAACAACCAGAACGAGGAACACCATGCTTGCGCGAAGAAAACCGCGCGACACGTTAAACCACAGTTCCTTTCTGTCGAGGAAAAACGCGGCAAAAATCAGCACAAAGGCAAGCACCAAACCCCATGTACGAACCGAGCGCCATGCCTGATAGAGCGCGCGGACATCTTCCATGTGGGAAATTTCGCGCTCGTTGTACATGTTTACATAAAGCCCGTTTTCCCGTACAACCAGCTGTATGTTGCTGGCGCGACCCTCCATATAATCAACAAGCCGCATAAGCGCGTCGGTGATGTCGGAAGTCGAAAGGCCGATGGCGCTTTCAAGGTCAAGGGCACGATATTCTTGCTCAAACCAGGAGCGGTCGTTGACGGAAAACTGCAAAGCCGTAAATAAAATGGCGACAATCAAAAGAAAACCTGCCACGGTAGTCAACGTGTACGCGGTTTTTTGCCCCTTGATAGCTCCATGCTTCATACAAAGAAGCTCCTTTTCATGGTTTTAAACGTTGCGGCGTTATTTGGGCAGGCAGGAAAGCGCGCGGTCAAGCGCATCTATGGCTTCGCGTTCGAGTTCCTGACGGCCAAGAGTCAAAAGGCGCGCGACTCGATCGCGCGGCTGCGAATTGAGTGCCACAAGCGCGGAAAACAAAACATGCGCATGGTCACAGGCAAGGTCACCCTTCGCCGCGGGCGCGGGATACGAGCCGAGCACGTCGTAACGAAGCTTTGCGCGCGCCGTGAGGATACGACTGCCAAACAGCGACATCCGGTAGGTTTCCGCGGACGCGGAGCCGGCTTCAAGCTGGGTTTCAACAATAAAGAACGAGGCGGCGGCGGCATCATCGCCAGCCTTGGGAACCACTGAGCTCAAGGGCGCCACGGCGTAGTGGCCAACGCTGATTACGCGGGTGCGCGGATCGCGGTCCACCGCGCCGAAGGTGCCAAACGGCCGAAGAACAAGTCCTTCAATTCCGGTTTCCTCGGCAAGCTCGCGCGCGGCGGCAGCCTCAAGTTCTTCGTCAAGCTCCACAAACCCGCCCGGAAGCGCGTATTCTCCAAGGTACGGGTGGCGGCCTCGCTTCACAAGAAGCACCGCAAGGCTGTAAAGCCCGGCGCATTCGAGCAAGGTAAACAGTGCAATATCCACCGTAACGGAGGGGTGGCGGTACAGATCGGGATTATAGTCCGCCAAAAATTCGGCGAGCGTTTTTCCCTGTTCGTCGCGAAGCTCTTTCATGGCCGCCCTTCTGCGCTGCCGCGGCGCGGAAAGCAAAAACCGCGGCTGCGCGAGAGCACAAATAAATTTTCTTTTATTCTGCCACAGGCGCAAAGCGAGTATAGCAGAATCCGCGCATGTGCGTTTGGCCGTAGACCAAAGAACGCACGCGCAAAACCTAGGTAGAATGCCCGCCTGCGGCTATTCTACCACAGGAGCGAAGCGGAAGTGGCAGAATCCGCGCATGTGCGTTTGGTCGTAGGCCAAAGAACGCACGCGCAAAAAAAACAAGGATAATGTTCGCCTGCGGACATTATACCGCAAAAACAGTCAGGTTTTCCACACATAATTAAAGGCCGCCCAAACATATATATGAAAAGAGGGAGACCGGACGCCGTGCGCGGCGAAAAAAGACGCTCTGACGTCTGCCGGCAAAGCGCGCACGGGGCTCATCCGCCCCGCAGCCGGCACGCCCACGGCGTTCGGTATGCCCGGCGAAACGCGGCACAGAAACGTTTTGCTCAACTCCCCGCGATTCGGCTTTGATGCGCCTAAAACCGCGCGTCGAGGCTTTGCTTTGTTTGTTTCGTTTCGACCGCACTACATTGTGGGAGGGGCAGCCATGGAAAAACTCATTATCCTAACGGGAACCCTTGTGGGCACAATGCGCGTGCGCACGCAAAAACAGGGCACCGAAGTGGAAATCCTTCTGCGAAAAGGGCATGTGAATGGCTGCACGGCATACTTGGTGGACGGTCTTAACGGCCTTTGTGCGATTGAACTCAATGCATCGCTCAAGGGGAGCATAAACCGTCCGTTTGATGTACATGCGGTGCTGTTGGTTGCCGATACCCCTCGGGGGCCGGAATTTATGGCCGAAGGCGGGTTTATCGGCCGCGCAAAGATGCTTGAGCAGGCAAAGCGCGACATTCGCATTCTCCGTACAGGGCTTGCACCGCATCGCGTAGCGGAAGCGCCAAGCGCCGCCGCGGAGGTAGAAACCGTAAAAAGCAGTGTTGCGCAAAAAAATACGTCTGACGAAAACACGAAGGCGGAAGGCTTAGAGGAACCTATAAAAGAAATCGACAAAACTGAGGAACCGGCGCGGCTTTATAACGCCGGAAGCGCCGCAGATGCCGTGCGGGAACAAACGCGCTTGACAAAAGAATACGCGGGCGCAGTGCGCGCCGGAGAGGCGTCCGCGCACGAGGGGGCTCCGGAAGGGGTTGCCTTTCGTCCGCCCGAGGGGGAGCGGGAAAACTCGCGTGCATTGGACGAGATACTCAAGAAGGCGGATGAGCTTTTTCGCCCGCTTGATGTGCAGCTTGCGGCAAGCAATCCTCAGCCTGCGGCTGAAAACGCCGTATACAACCCTTTTCCTGACGCATTCCCCACCTCGCGGTGGAAAAAGGTAAACTATCCTGGCACAAACCGGTTTTATCTGGAGGGGGAAATGGAGCAAAACGGCATTCGCATGGTGCTTCACGCTCTCCCGGGAGAATATGCACCCGTACCGCCCATGCGCCGGCGGGGCTTTACGCGGTTTTTCCGTGCAATGGACGGAAACGGTTACTGGGTAAGAGTACAAAAGCGATAGCGCGTCGCGAAAGCGCCGTTTACAAAAT
>JAEZGQ010000050.1 GCA_023416895.1 Bacillota bacterium
AACATACGCAAGGATGTATTTGCGCGTGTAGAAAGCTTTTCCAACGCAGAGTTCGACAAGTTCTCCACTGCTTCCCTTATCACCCGCTGCACCAATGATATCAGCCAAATTCAAATGCTTTTGACGATGGGCATACGCCTGATATGCTATGCCCCCATTATGGCGATCGGCGGCGTAATTATGGCGGTCAGCCATTCCGCTTCCATGAGCTGGATCATCGCCGCGGCCTGTACGTTGCTCATCGGCGTGGTGGTCGTAGTTACCTCGATTGTCATGCCAAGGTTCAAACTCATTCAAAAGCTGGTGGATAAGCTCAACCTTGTTTCGCGCGAAAGCCTTAGCGGCCTTATGGTGATAAGAGCCTTCGGTACGCAAGCACATGAAACGGAACGCTTCGAAGCGGCCAACGATGAGCTTACAAAGATCAACCTGTTCGTGACCCGCGTGATGGTATACATGATGCCCATTATGATGCTTATTATGAACGGCGTTACGTTATTGATCGTATGGGTGGGTGCGCATCAAATCTCACAGTCCACCATGCAAATCGGCGATATGATGGCGTTCATGCAGTATGCCATGCAAATCATTATGTCGTTTTTGATGATCTCCATGATGTTTATCTTCGTGCCGCGCGCCATGGTTTCCGTAGGGCGCATTGCGGAAGTGCTCAATACCGAGCCCTCCATTCGCAACCCGAAGATTGTTAAACCTTTTGATGAAAGCAAAAAAGGGCTTGTGGAATTTAATAATGTTTGCTTCCGCTACAACAATGCGGAGGACGATACGCTCTCCAACATCACCTTTACCGCCAAGCCGGGTGAAACTACGGCCATCATAGGATCCACAGGCTCGGGCAAATCCACCATCGCAAGCCTTTTGCTTCGCTTTTACGATGTGACCTCCGGCAGCATTCTTGTGGACGGTGCGGACGTACGGGAGATCGGGCAAAAAGAGCTTCGTAAAAAAATCGGCTACGTTCCGCAAAAGGGCGTACTTATTTCCGGCACGGTCGAAAGCAATCTCCGCTACGGCCAAAAAGATGCCTCGGATGAGGAGATTCAAACGGTTGCCCGCATCGCGCAAGCGGAAGGGTTTATCCGTGAGTTGCCTGAGGGCTTTTCTTACGAAATTGCGCAAGGTGGCACAAATGTTTCCGGCGGGCAGAAGCAGCGCCTCTCCATTGGGCGTGCGCTCGCAAAAAATCCGGATATCTTCGTGTTTGACGATAGCTTTTCGGCGCTCGACTTTAAAACAGATGTGGCGCTTCGCAAGGCGCTCAAGGAACATACGGGCAACAGCACAGTCATCATCGTTGCGCAGCGCGTAAGCACAATCATGCACGCAGAGCAGATTTTGGTGCTCGACATGGGCAAAATCGTGGGCTGCGGTACGCACCGAGAGCTTCTCAAGAGCTGTCCGGAATATTATGAAATCGCTTCGTCGCAGCTTTCACAGGAGGAATTGGCATGAGCTCTGAACATACAAAACGCAACGCTATGCCGCAGCAGCGGCAGCAGTTTGGCCCTGGCGGCGGCGGCCCTATGGGACGTGGCATGATGCCCGGCGATAAGGCAAAGGATTTTAAAGGCACCATCCTTAAGCTGGCAGGTTACCTCGGCAAGTACAAGTGGACGATTCTTATCGTTTGGACGCTTGCCATTGCCTCCACGGTATTTTCAATCCTCGGGCCGAAAATACTCGGCGGTGCGACCGACGAGTTGTTCACGGGGTTGATGGCGAAGATCTCCGGAACGGGCGATATCAATTTTGACAAGATCGCTTCCATCATGCTGAGCCTTATCGCGCTTTACTGCTTCAGCGCACTTCTCTCCTATTTACAGGGGTTTGTGATGTCGTCCGTAACAGCGAAGGTGACTCGCCGCCTCAGAAGTGACATCAACGGAAAAATCCATAAACTTCCCCTGAAATTTTTTGATACCACCACGCACGGCGAGGTGCTTAGCCGCATCACCAACGATGTGGATACCATCAACCAAACGCTCAACCAGAGCATGACGCAAATCATCACGTCGCTTACCTCGCTCATCGGCATTCTTGTGATGATGTTTTCTATCAGCTGGCAGCTTACGCTGTTTGCGCTCGTTATGCTTCCGCTCTCGCTGTCCGCCGTGATCTTTGTGGTGAAAAAGTCGCAAAAGCACTTCGTTAACCAACAAAAGTTTCTCGGAAAGGTCAATGGGCACGTGGAGGAAATGTTCGGCAGCCACGTGGTCGTGAAAGCCTTTAACGGCGAAGAGGATTCCGAAAAAACCTTTGGCGGCTACAACGAAGCCCTCTACCACTCGGCTTGGAAGGCCAACTTCCTTTCGGGATTGATGATGCCTATCACCGGTTTTATCGGCAACCTTTCCTATGTGGCAGTTTGTATGCTCGGCGGCTATTATGCAGCCAGCGGCACGCTTACGGTAGGCGGTATACAGTCGTTTATTCAGTACATGCGCTCGTTTACGCAGCCTATTTCCCAAATTGCAAACATCTCCAACGTGCTGCAGCAAACCGCTGCAGCCGCCGAGCGCGTATTTGAATTCCTCGGCCAGAACGAAGAAGTGAAGGAGCCGGAAAATGCGCTGAGTGTCAACCGTTCCAACGAAGCGGATACGAAAGCCATCGTGCGCCTTTCGGGCGGTGTGCGCTTTGAAAATGTTTCGTTTGGTTACGATCCGGAAAAAACGATCATCCGTGGCTTCAGCGCCAACATCAAGCCGGGCCAGAAGGTGGCAATCGTCGGCCCGACTGGCGCCGGCAAAACCACCATGGTAAAGCTTTTGATGCGTTTTTACGACGTAAACGGCGGGCGCATCACGCTCGATGGACACGACATACGCGATTTTAAGCGCAACGAGCTTCGATCCCTTTTCGGCATGGTACTTCAGGATACCTGGCTTTTCAACGGTACCATCGCCGACAACATCCGTTACGGCAAACTTGACGCATCCGATACCGAGGTGCGCCGCGCCGCCAAAGCCGCGCAGGTGGATCATTTCGTGCGCGCGCTGCCCGATGGGTACAACATGGTACTCAACGAGGAGGCCGATAACATTTCGCAGGGGCAAAAGCAGCTTTTAACGATTGCGCGCGCCATCCTTGCGAATCCGGAAATCCTCATCCTCGACGAAGCGACAAGCAGCGTGGATACACGTACGGAGGTGCTCATTCAAAAGGCGATGGACAATCTCATGAAAAACCGCACAAGCTTTGTAATCGCCCATCGTCTTTCCACCATCCGCAATGCCGACCTCATCCTTGTGATGCGCGACGGCGACATTGTGGAACAAGGCTCGCATGAGGAATTGATTGCCAAACAGGGCTTTTATGCCGAGCTTTACAACAGCCAGTTTGAAAACGCGGGTTAACGCACTTCTAAAACGGCAACAGAAAAAGCCTTCCGTTTCGCAGATGCGAAGTGGAAGGCTTCTTTGTATAACGTAAACTTAACTCAAGAAAAAATCATTTTGCCCGCAGGTCAAGCCGCATCACGCTTATGCTGTCACGCCGCTCGATTTCTTCAAAGCCCAGCTCCTCATACATGGTGTGCGTACCCCTATACTGCTTTATGGGTTCGGAGGGAAGTGCAAAAGGTGCGGCGTACACCGCGCTGCAGCCCTGCGCGCGGAAGCCCTCCACAGCCGTTTTTAAAAGAAGCCTTGCAACGCCCCGCCCTCTGTATTCCGGATGGATTACAAAGCAAGCGACACCACCGGCGTTTCCTTCCTTCAGACACGAGCCAAGCTCCTGTTTGAGACGTTTGAGCGAATCGAGCGAGCTTGCGCAGCACCAGCCGATGCAGCGTTCACCCTCGTACGCAAGGTAGCCGTTCATGTTTCCGTTTTCGATTTCTAAAATGGCCTCCTCGCGGTTTTGCTCGGCGGAGCGGTTTCTCCATTCGTCCATAGAACCGTCGAGATAGTAGTAGCGGCAGAAACAGCCCGCCCAGTGCGGCGCATATGAAAAATCCAAACCGGAAAGGTAATTCGCAAACGCTTGCCCCAGTTCCTTCGTAAGCGGTTTCACGGTGTACTCCATATGCCCTCCCTAATATTGCTTGCAGCCGTGCCTTATGCGCGAAAGCTCTTCCTCCGAACCGACAGCGCTTACCTCATAGGTGGAAACGTGCATTGTATCGTCCGCCAACACATAGGCGGCTTTGCCTGCGCACACCGGCAAAAGCGGCGCTTCCGGGGTGTGGTTTTCCTCAATGATAGACGCAACGCTCGGGTGAACGCGCACAAGGTAATTCTTGGCGGATTCCTCGTGATAGGCGCGCATCAGCTTTTTTCTGACCTTCATCAGTACCGTCTCCGGCGAAAGCACCTTGCCGTCGCCCCCACAGTACGGGCAGGAGGTTTGAAGCGTATGCCCAATGCACTGGCGCGTCTTTTTGCGCGTCATCTCCACAAGCCCGAGCTGCGTAATGCCAAGTACGTTGGATTTCGTGCGGTCTTTTCTTAGCTCAGTCTTAAGCGTTTCAAGCACGCGTTCCTTATCGGCGATTTCATCCATATCGATGAAATCCACAATGATGATACCGCTGATGTCGCGAAGCCTCAGCTGGCGTGCAATCTCACGAGCAGCTTCGCAGTTGGTTTCGGTGATGGTTTCCTGAAGGTTATCGTTGTTCCCTACATATTTTCCGGTGTTGACGTCGATGGTGGTGAGCGCCTCGGTTTGGTCGATGATGATATATCCACCGTTTTTCATCCAAACCTTGCGGGCAAGCGCTTTGTCGATCACCGATTCAAGACCCAACACATCAAACATATCGGGAATTTCATCGTAAAGCACCACCCGGTCACGCAGCGTTGGCGAGATGATGCCCGCTACGATCTGCACGCGTTCAAAAAACTCCCTGTCGTTGATGACAAGGCGCTCCACATCGGGTGTAAAAAGATCGCGAATGGTACGAAAGATCAACGGTTCCTCCGCGTGGATGAGCCGCGGCGCGGGCGAAAGCCTGCTTTTTTGCTGAATGCGTTCCCAGATGCGCGCCAAAAACTGCACGTCGGAGGAAAACTCCTCCTCCGTTTTTCCCTCGGCGGCGGTGCGAACAATCACGCCCATGTGCTGCGGTTTCAAGCGCTCCATCGCCTCTTTGAGGCGTGTGCGTTCCGCCTCGTTCTCGATGCGGCGCGATACCCCCACGTAGTTGACAGAAGGCATTAAAACAAGTGTGCGCCCGGGGAGCGTGATGTGCGTTGTGACGCGCGCGCCCTTTGTTCCGACAGGCTCCTTGAGCACCTGCACCATAATCTCCTGACCGGGTTTTACGATGTCTCGGATGTTGGGCACTTCAAAGCGCATGTCGGCCGCTGCACCGTTGAACGTGAAATCGGATTTGTCTACAGTAATATCGCCGGCGTACAAAAAGGCGTTGCGTTCAAGGCCGATGTCCACAAACGCCGCCTGCATTCCCGGCAAAACGTTTTGTACCCTACCGTTGTAAATGTTACCCACCAACCGTTCGCGGCCACGGCGCTCAATGAAAATTTCACCGGGCGTACCATCTTCCAAAAGAACGACGCGCGTTTGGTACGGGTTAATGTCGACGATGATCTCCTTGCCCATGTAACCTTCTCCGTAATTGAAAAGCCGAAGCTCTCTTCGTTCGTGTTTTAATCGAAACGCGGCATGATAAGCCCGTCTCTTGAGTAAAGCGCGCTGCGATGTACGGAATACGGGTATTCCTCTCCAGTGCGCACGAAAAGCGCTTCCATCAAAAGGTCAATTCCAAGGCTTCCCTGCGCGCTCACTTCCCCTGTAATAAGAAGTTTGCCCGGTTTGTCAAAAACGAGCCGGTAAAGCTTGGGGCGAAGGTCAACGTCCTTCATGCCGCCCTTGGTGTGCTTATTGACGATGATTTCCCCGCCCAAAAGCGAGTTGATAGCTGTTTGAAGCGCAGCATCGTTTACCTCGCACAAAAAGCTGACCGTATAATCTGCGGCGCACATCAGAGCGCTCAAAGCCGCAACGGCATCGTCGGCAAGCATAGCCTCCAGTACACGAAACCCGCTCGGAAGCGCTTCATTGACGCGCTCCATGAACTGATCGGGATCGATTTCGTTTTCAAGCCGTACATCCAGCCACTCAGCAGAGCTTGTAAAGCCAACAGAAAGTGCCGTAGCAAACGCAAGCACCGGATGTGGGTTGAACCCTTGGGAGTAAGCAACCGGTATTTTTGCGCGCCGGAAAGCGCGCTGAAACAGCCGCTGCACGTCCAGGTGCGACACAAAACGCGCCGCCCCTTGCTTTTCAAACCTTGCAATAATCCGCATAACATTCCCCAAAGCAGCCGTTGCAGCCGTCGCGGCAGTCGCGCGTGAGCTGCTCTTTGTGCGCGCGGCTGTTTTCGGCTTTCAAGTATTTCTCGGTAACGATCATATCAATATGTCCCCAGGGAAGCGCCTCGTCTTCGCTTCTCTGACGATGTGCGTAAAACGCCGGGTCAAGCCCGCAGGAGGTGAAAGCGGCCTCCCAAGCGGAGAGCTTAAAATGCTCGTCCCACGAGTCAAATCGCGCACCGTTGCGGTATGCCGCAACGAGCAGCGGCGCAAGCCGCCTGTCGCCGCGCGCGAATACAGCCTCTAAAATGCTGATGTCCGGCGCGTGATAGGAAAACTCCACCCCGCGAATGCTGCGAAGCGCATTTCTTAAGAGCTGCTGTTTTCGCATCAGCTCTTCTTTTTCGTTTTGCGCCTCCCACTGAAAGGGTGTAAACGGCTTTGGAACGAAGGATGACGCGCTGACGGATACGCGGAAGCCTTTGCCCCGCTTTTCCTTTGGGAGCGAGTAATAAACATTTACGACCTTTTTTGCAAGGTCGGCTATGCCCAAAATATCCTCGTCGGTTTCCGTGGGAAGACCGATCATGAAATATAGCTTAACGCCCGTCCAACCGGCTTCAAAGGCATCGCCCACGCTCCTTAAAAGGTCTTCCTCGGTAACGCATTTGTTAATCACGTCGCGAAGCCTCTGTGTGCCTGCCTCAGGCGCAAGCGTAAGCCCGGCTTTTCGTACGGACTGCATTTGCTCAAGGTTGTCTTTCAAAAAAGAATCGATGCGCAGCGACGGCAGCGACACGGAAACGCGCTGCTGCTTGAACTCATCGATAATTTCCGGCACAAGCTGATGGATTTCGGAATAGTCGCCGGTGCTTAAAGAGAACAGCGAAATTTCATCGTAGCCGGTGCAGGAAACAAGCGAGCGCGCGTGCTCCATAAGCGTCTCTTTTTTGCGTTCGCGTATGGGTCGGTAAATAAAGCCAGCCTGGCAAAACCGACAGCCGCGCGTGCAGCCCCGAAACAGCTCAAGCGCAAGCCTGTCGTGAACGATCGGCATAAAGGGTACGATTGGCTTACCGATGTATTTCGCCGCATCAAGGTTTTTAAGCATGCGCCGTTTTGGGCGGTCGGGCGCTTCATTTTCAAGCTTGTCCATGCGCGAAAACATACCGTCGGGTGTATACTGTGGCTCGTAAAACGCCGGTATATAAACGCCCTCGATCTTTGAGAGTGCCAAAAGAAGCGCGCGCTTTGAGGCGCCTTTCTTCTTCTCATTAATGTACACATCCAAAAACTCATCGATCAACTCTTCGCCGTCGCCGATGAGAACCGCGTCGAGAAAAGGCGCAACAGGCTCGGGGTTGCAAGCACAAGGGCCGCCGCTTATTACAAGAGGCATGTCCTCCCCGCGATCCTTTGCATAAAAAGGAATGCCCGAAAGCTCAAGCATCGTAAGAAGGTTAGTATAGCCCATTTCGTAAAGAAACGAAAAGCCAACAATATCGAAGTCGCGAAGGTCGCGATGCGTTTCCAGTGAAAACGTACCAAGCCCGTTTTCTCGCAAAAGCGCCTCCATATCCGGCCAAGGCGCAAAAACGCGCTCGCAAAGCGCATCGCTTCTTTGGTTGATGATGTTGTATAAGATCCTGGAGCCCAGGTGCGACATGCCGATTTCGTATACATCGGGGAAACAAAGCGCAAATTTAACGGGAGCGTCGGTCTTTACAATTTGATTCAACTCTCCGCCGGTATACCTTGCGGGCTTTTCCACACGATCAAAAAGACTTTCCAACAACTTGTGATTCAAAGCATCCTCCAGACTTTTTCGGTCGTTTCATTTTAACACCAAACACATACAAGGTCAACGAAGCTTCCTTAATATGTCGGAAAGCTTCGCCTCCTGCCCGAAAGCGGCAAGCCCGTTCAAAACGGAAGCCTCGTCAAGCTCGCCGAGCATTTTCATTTCATCGTCTACCACGTACAAAACAACATAGTGGCTGTCGCCAAAGAGCTTCATGGCGGCTTTTGCATCAAGCGAATGATGCACCGCCAAGCAGTGTACCGTTGCAGCACCTCCGCTTTTCAGCACGCCCATGCGCTTTACCATGGAAAAAACACGGTATCCCCTTTGTGCACGCCATTCCCGCAGTGCTGCAAGCGGTAAAAACAACCCCCAGATGATGAACGTGGGGTTTATTTGCCCGTTTAACAGAATCCATGCGCCAAGCGCAAAAAATACGGAGCCAGCGGCCATACCAAAACCTGAAAGCAGGCGCACCGCCGCCTTTTCGCTCAAAACCGCCATAATGGCGGCTTTTGCGGCGCGTCCTCCATCAAGAGGGAGCGCGGGTAGCAGGTTGACTGCCGCAATCCAAAGGTTCATGCGCCCGAATTCTTCAAAATATAAAAAACCGGTTCCGATCACGTTTTTTGCCGCAAGAAATACAAGCCCCGCTATCAGGCTAAAAAGGGGGCCGGAGGCGGCGATCAACAGTTCATCCCAGCGGTCGTTCACGGTTTTTTCAAGCCGCGCAACAAACCCAAACGGTTCCAGCTCAATGGCCGCAATCGCATAGCCGAGCCCACGTGCCATAAGCGCATGGCACAGCTCGTGCAGCGAAAGCGCCAAAAGCGATAGAAGGAGACTGGGGAGATTGTTGCTTAGAAATGCGAAAAATACAAGCAGCAGCACAAGCGGGCTGCTGCGTAAAACCGTATTCCCAATTTGCCCAAGACGTACTATATGCCATCCTCCCCCACTTCGAAAAACTGCGTTGGGTTTTCAGGACGGCCGCTTACGTTCACTTTGATAAACAGCGATTCCCCTGCCTCGATCACGCCCAAACTATCGAGCGCTTTAAGCGATTGCCCTTCCTCCACGGAAATGCTCGAAATCCCATAATATTGAAGCTCCGAATCGTTTGCGGTGGTGATGCATACATAACCGCCAAGTTTGTCGTCTTCGCCGATGGCTTTTACCCTCCCGTCAACCGGAAGGCTTACCGTTTGCGCTGCCGCCGATACAAGCATCAGCATGGTATCGTCGGCAAGGAGCTCGGCGGCGTCGTAACTTACGGCAAGCGCAATTTTATCCTGCGTTGCAAAAACCTCCAAAATTCCTGGAAGCTCCACAAATTTGAGTTTGCCTAAGGTTTCGTCAAATTCGCCGTTGGTAGAAGAATCGGCAGTGTAGCTTGCGCCTACTACGTCATTTGCGCCGTTTTGAAGCGCGCTTAACAAAAGCACCAGCGCGCACATGAACGCACATATGCCAAGCTTTACAAACATTGAACCGGCACCAAACTGCACGCCGTGCCTGCCGTGTTTTCCGCGTGTGCGATTTTGAAGACGCGAAAAGCCGCGCCCGCCCGTTTTGTCGACTACAAAATCCGAAAGCTGCACCCGTTCAAGCGGCATAGAAAAACCCCCTGTCTTTTACCACGTTTATGTATATGACCGGGGGTATCGCATCATTCGGTTCTATCTAGGCGTTTCAACGCTTTTGCGGCCTTCGCATCCATATGTTTACCACAAGCCCTACGCCGATAAGGTTGGTTAAAAGGTTCGACCCGCCGTAACTGATGAACGGTAGCGGGATTCCCGTGACCGGTGTAAGTCCAATGGTCATGCCGATGTTTTCAAATACGTGGGCGATGAGCATACCCATTACGCCAACCACAATACAGGTACCAAAGTTGTCTTTTGCTTTGAGCGCTATGTAGAGCCAGCGGAAAACGAGGATGAAATATAGCACGATGATCGCCGTGCCCCCCACAAAGCCTATGCCCTCAACAATGCCTGCAAAAATAAAGTCCGTATGTCGTTCCGGCACGAAGCGGAGTTGCGCCATCGTATCCGATGAAAAGAACCCTTTCCCCCACAGCTGACCGGATCCAATGGCAATTTTCGACTGGCTTACATTGTATCCTTTCCCGGCCGGGTCAAGCGAAGGATCGAGAAATACATTGATGCGCGCCTGCTGCTCCGGCTTCATCAAAAAGAAATAAGCAAGCGGCAGCCCTGCGGCCAGTGTGCCTGCCGCTGTGGCAATATAGCCCCACGCGATCTTCGCCACAAAAAACATGAATACCAGAATGCAAATGTATACAAACGCAGTGCCAAAATCGGGTTGAAGCATAACAAGCACCGTTGGCACCGCGCAATAGGCCACAGCCTCAAGCACCGAACGAAACCCCTTGAGCTTCCCCCCGTTTTTGTCCATGGACTGTGAAACCGTTTTTGCAAGCATTACGATGATGCTGATTTTGCAAAGCTCAGCCGGTTGAATGGCACGGTCGAGCCATGAAATCATAAACCAGCCGTGAACACCTCTTTGCTTATCCGCAAGAAACAGCGCGCCAAGCACCACTACATTTGCAATGTAGATGTACTTGATAAAAGGCTTTAAAGTCTGATAATCGAAGATGATAACGACGATGCAGGCCGCAAGACCCACAAAAAAACCCGAAATTTGCTTTTTTACATACGTCAGGTTAAGTTTCGCCATATAATCGCCGATGGAGCTTTCCTGCCCGTCAAACGGCGAAGCCATAATGCTCGCCATGCTGACAATGCCTATGCCAAAGAGTATGAACACAAGCAAAAGCGTAAACCAATCTATGCGTTTCAATAGTTTTTTGTCGATCATAACTTCGCTCAGCTCAAGCCGAACAGTTCCTTTACCTGTTTCTGAATCGCCAAATATTTGTCGATGGTATCTGCGTATGCAATGGGGCGGTTCACGCGCGATACCGCGGGAACGGTGTCGCCGTTTATGAGCTTGTCGAGCGTCATTGTTGCCTGCGCTGAGGTTTCATAATAAGGTTCGATGCAAAGCCCATAAATATCGCTGCCGTTGAAAAGCGCATAGTTTTCATCGCTCAGCCCGCTTGCAAACACGGTGATGATGATATCGCTCAAAAGCGAGGGGTTCGACGTAGGCGCAGCGGTTGTTCCCGGCGCAAGCGACGGCATAGGCGTAGGCGAAGGCGCCCCATTTGCCTTTAATAAGCTCTTTGCCTTAGATCGTGCCGAAACAGCAATGGATGCCAAATCCGAATCAGCTACATACATGCCCTTGATATCGCGGTTGTAAAGCAAAAATTGCGCCAGTTCATCGATTGCGCCCTGCTCGCTCTGCGCTGTACGGTCAAATGCCGCTACGCCAAACTGCGGGTAATAAGCGGCAATATCCTGCACGAACTCTTCGTAAACAGCAGCCGTGTTGCTTCCGTAAACAAGAATGCGGCCGGATTTTAAGCTGCGCTCGATCATACGGACACTAAGTCCGCGCGCTACCTCTTCCACATATTCGGAGGTGTCCGCAACGATGTTTGCGTCAATACCATCCACGCTACACGCATGATACGGCACAACCACATGCACACCGCTTTGCACGGCAAGCCTTACGGCCTCGTCGTTGATGCCGGATGGGTCAAACACAAGAAGACCCTTACAACCGTCCGCAATCGCTTCGGATACGGCCTTTTTTGCATTTTCAATACCGGTCGCACGGTAAAGCTTTGCCGGGTAGCCCAGGATCTCAGCGGTATGCAAAAAACCGTACATTGCCATATAGGTGCCAATCGTACCATCGTCTGCAATTATAAAGCCAATGAGGTGCTGCACGCTGTTCTCCACAGCCGGCGACGACGTTGGCTCGGCAAGCATAGCAGCCGTAGGCTCCACAGCAGGCGTTAAGGCCGTTTCTTTTTGCGCACAGCCCGTATAGGTAAGCAACAGTAAAACCGTAAGCACCCATACGATTGTTTTTTTGTGCATGACCTTCCTCCCCCGCGGCAAACCGGCCGCAACTATTTTCAACATAAAATTAAAACCAAGTTTGCTCGCATAGCACAAACTGAGAGCGTTAAAACGACGCATCGCTTTTTATGATTTTAACTTAATTTAAAGAGAAACAAAAGCGCGGCGTTTGGATGTTTACAAAAAGCTCATAAGTGCAACGGCGGCGCGCTTTGAAACACGCCGCCACATGAATTTAATAATTTTAAACGGTGTAACGTGCGTTTTTGCGGGGTGCCGCGTCAAGCTCCGCCTTCTTCTGCTCATAGCCAGGCTTCCCTAAAAGCGCGTAGGTTGCGTTTTTTCCTTCCTCCACACCGGGCTGATCGAAGGCGTTGATGTTCAGAAGCTCGCCCGCGAAAGCGGTCTGCACTTCGAAAATGTACAAAAGCTGGCCGATCGTAAACGCGTTAACTTCAGGCACGGTAATGGTTTTGTTCAAATGGCCGCTTTTTAAAACCGCGTATTCGGTGGCGCGCTGTTCGGACTGGATCAGCTCGTTAAAGCTGTGCCCGCTCAAAAACGCAACATCGGGCAGCTCATCAAACGCGCGCGGAATGACCACGTTCTGACGGTACTCGTCTACGCGCAAAAAGGTGATGACCTTATCAAAAGGGCCTTCGGTATAAAGCTGTACCTGTGAGTGCTGATCGGTTACTCCAAGCGCCTTCACGGGCGTTTGGCCGCAGTTGACGCGTGCGCCAGTTAAATCGTACGCCTTGCCGAGGGATTCCGCCCAAAGCTGCGCGTACCAATCTGCAATGTATTTGAGCGAGTCCGCATACGGCATCATCACGCCGATGTTGCAGCCCGCGTCCATCGCAAGCTTTTCAAGGACCGCCATCGTAGCTGCAGGATTGCTCCACACGTTACGGTTTTTACAAAGTTCATCAGCATACGCCGCACCCGCCAGAAGCTCGTCAACATCGATGCCGCATACCGCCGCAGCAAGAAGCCCTACGGGGCAAAGCTCGCTAAACCTGCCGCCCACGCCGTCGGGCACATAGAAAGTGCGAAGGTTGTTGCTTTTTGCAATTTTAATAAGATTGCCCTTATCTTCGTCGGTGGTGGCGATGATATGATCCGTCCATTTGTCTCCGAGGCGTTTCTTAAGAAGGTTTACCACAAGCAAGAGCTGCGCCATTGTTTCCGACGTGCTGCCGGATTTTGTGATTACATTAAATGCCGTCCGTTCCATATCGATCACATCAAACAGCGACGCCATGCGCTCGGGATCGACATTGTCTTCCACATAGAGCTTGGGGCCGCCACGTTTTTCTTTGGGCAACTCGTTGTAGCGAAGATGAGAAAGCGCTTGCTGTACCGCAATGGGGCCAAGGGCGCTGCCACCAATGCCGAGCACAACAAAACTATCGAAGTTTTCGCGCACATAATTTGCGGTCGCCTTCACGTCGCGCAAAATGAGATCCTGATTGTATGGCAGATCGCGCCATTTCATTTGCCCGCGTTTTTCTTCAAGTGAGGCGGCTGCAGCGGCAAGTGAGCCTTCCGCGGCTTCAAGTTGCGCCTTGCGGATGCCGCGCTCCCCGATAGAGTCAGACATCATATTGTTGTAATCGACCCGAATCCGCATGGATTCACGCCAGGCCTTGTTTTCATAACGGTTCATAAATATCCTCCGAGTATTATAAATTTATAAGGATCAGCACGTTGTAACGGCCGAGCTTTCTCGTTTTTGGTGCGCAAACCGTGTGCGCACCTACAATTATTTAGTATATCACACAATTCGCCATGGTTAAAAAGTATTTTGGGCAAAGGGGTGATTTCTATGAAAAAGGACTTTCGCATTCCAAGGCCATCACGTTTCCTGCTTTTTGTGGTCGCCGGCCTTGTGGTTTGCGCGATAGGCGTTTTGGTTTTTCTTTTGATGCAAAAGCCGCACGGACATATGGAAGTTTCCGTTGTGGATGCCTACACGTTGCGACCACTTGAAAATTCAACCATCGTCATACCGGAAAACGGTATGCAAGCCGTCACGGACACAAACGGGAAGGCGGAATTTTACGGCATAGCCGTAGAAAAGGACGCTACGCTCAACGCTCTCTTGCCGATGGACTGCGGCAGGATAACGCTTCTTGTCTACCGCGAGGGGTATTTACCGTTTGCTCTTTTTTACACACAGTTGTACGCAAACCGTGTCCGAAGCGGGCCTACTATTTATATGTTTCCCACAGGAACGGAAAGCGGTTTGGAGGCGATTACGGTCATCGAGGCACCCGCTTACGAATGGGTGCGTGAACTGCTCAAAAAATACCAGCCAAACGGCTGATTTCGCCAAAATATTCGTTTGTTTTCAACTGCGCCACGAATGGGTTGAGTTTTTATGATATAATAAATTTATTGAAAAACAACCGTCAGCCTTATTTGGCGTAAATTTTACGATGCGGCCAAAGGCTCTCTACTCATTGGTAAGAGCGGGCCTTTGCGGAGGAACTTATGAAAAATAGCACCGCGCGCTCCGCATGGAGAGCACAGCTTTGGAAGCTTCCGTGGCTTCTTTTAATTCCCTTAGGTCTTTATTTACCCGACCTTGCGGCAAAAAATCCGGAGTGGATCGAGAGGTATTATACAAACGGCGTTTATCCGCACATCAGCGGCATGTTTGCGAAGCTTACCTCGCGGGCGAGTTTTTCCGTGGCGGAGGTTCTTCTCTATGCGCTTGCCGCATCTTTTGTGATTACGGTTCTCGTGCTTCTTTTGGGGCTCGTATTTCGAAAAATACGGGTCGTGCGCCTTTTTAGTTTTTTGCTTTCTTTGGGCATAACGGCGGGTGTTCTTCTGAATTTGTTTTACGTTATGTGGGGCTTCAATTACGCGAGGCCCGCTCTCTCTGTTACAATGGGGCTTAACGTTGAAGATCGACCTGTGGAGGAGCTTGAATCGCTTTGCGAATCCTTAGCTAAAAACGCCGCGGCACTTCGTACGAAGGTCAACGAGAATGACCAGGGTGTATTCGTTTTGCCGCAAGGGTATCAAGCCGAATTTAAAAAAATCCCCGCAGCCTACGAAGCGCTGAACGGTAACCTTCATCTTTTCCTATCTGACGCAACCGTTGCAAAGGGTGTTTATTATTCACAAGGGCTCTCCTACGCGGGAATCGCGGGTATTTATTTCCCCTTCACTGCCGAGCCAAATGTAAATGTAGATCAACCCGCTCTTCTTCTTCTTTCAAGCGCCGCGCACGAAATGGCGCATTTTATGGGAATTGCGCGCGAGGATGAGGCAAACTTCATGGCTTACCTCGCTTGCATGAATTCTGATGATCCCGCAATCGCCTATTCGGGCGTAATGTTGGCGCTCATCCATTGCTCCAGTAAACTCTATGATGCAGATTATGATAAGTACGCTGCGCTCTACGCCTCTTACAGCGATGCAATGAAACGTGACCTTGCGGATTATAATACCTATTGGGACGCATTTGAAGGCCCCATCGAAGAAACCATGAATGAAGTAAACGACAACTATCTCAAGTTTAACAAACAGGAAACCGGCGTGCAAAGCTATGGCATGGTGGTAGACTTGCTGCTTGCTTATTCGGCAAAGTACGGCGTTTGACGAAAACGATTTTTCTCATTCAAAAAGCCGCTCGTCGAGCGGCTTTTTTGATGGAAACGATTTAATGTATCTTCTTTTTTCGAACGGGCATCAAATTCAATGCCACGAGCACGCACAACAGCGCCGCGCCTACATCGGCAAATACTGCCATCCACATTTGCGCGTAGCCAAGCAAGCCAAGTACCATCACCGCTACCTTGATGACAAGTGCAAGCGTCACGTTGATTTTTGCAGTAAGCATCGTCCTTCGCGCAAGGTCAATGGTTTGGGGAAGGAGCATAAGGTCGTCGCGCATCAGTACCAGATCGGCCGCTTCCACCGCAGCATCCGTACTTGAAAGGCCAATGGTGCAACCTGCGTCGGCGCCAGCAAGCACTGGTGCATCATTGATGCCGTCGCCGACAAAAACTGTGACACCTCGTTCTTTGCGAATACCGCGCATTACGGAAAGCTTTTCCTCCGGGAGCAATGAAAAATACAATCCGTCTGCTCCTGCGATTTTTGCGGTTTCACGCGCGGAGGCTTCGTTATCGCCTGTCAGAATCGCCACATACCCCGTCTTTTCGCGAAGCTTCCTTACCGCTTCCGCAGCTTGCGGCCTAAGCTCGTCGCTGATTACCACGGCACCCGCATAGCTGCCGTCCACCGCAACGTACACAAGCGTGCCATGTTCCGTCGTTTGCGCCACCGAAACCCCGTTTCGCTGCATCAACTTCAGATTGCCCGCTAACACGTTTTTTCCTTCCACAATGCCGCTTACGCCGTGTCCGGCAAGCTCCGTGACCTGTTGCGCCGCAAGCTGTGCGGTATCCGCCGCAACCAGCGCGCGGCCTACGTGGTGTGTACTCATGCGTTCAAGCGCCGCGGCATATGCAAGCACTTCCTGCTCACTCCAATCCCCCGTCGTTTCTATTTTGGTTACGCGGAAAACGCCCTTTGTAAGCGTGCCTGTTTTGTCTAGCGCGAAAGCCTTTGCATGCGCAAAGATCTCCAAAATGTTCGCGCCTTTAAAAAGGATGCCGCGCGAAGAAGCGTTTGCAAGACCCGCAAAAAAGGTGAGCGGAACGCTTAAAACAAGCGCGCAGGGACAGGAAATCACAAGAAACAGCAGCGCTTTATGCACCCATTCGCGAAAATCGCCAAGGCCCAAAATCGGCGGTAAAAAGGCAACCAGCGCGGCGAGAACAATTACGATCGGCGTATAGACGCGCGAGAAACGCGAAATGAACCCCTGTAGTTTGGGCTTGTTTTTTACGGCATCCTCCACCGCTTCCATGATGCGTGAAACGGTGGATTGCGAAAACAGCTTTGTAACGCGAATGGTAAGCGCGCCGCTGTTGTTGATGCCGCCGGAAACCGCTTCACTTCCCGGTTTTATTACAACTGGTATGGATTCGCCCGTGATGGCTGAATAATCGGCATAGCTTTCGCCGCTTTCCACAATGCCGTCAATTGGAATCCTCTCGCCCGGTTTTACAAGAATCCGTTCGCCAATCACGACCGTGGAGGGGTCAACCTCCTGTTCGGTTTCACGCAATACGCGCGCTTTTTCGGGCCGCATGTTGATGGCTTCTTTGATAGAGTGACGTGAACGGTCAACCGCAAGGTCCTGCAAAAATTCACCTACGCGGTAAAAAAGCATAACGCCCGCGGCCTCTGCCGTATCGCCAAGCGCAAGCGCGCCGATGGTGGCAACGCTCATGAGCATGTTCTCGTCGATAAAGTTCCCGGAAAGGAGCCCTCGAAACGCATGAATCACAATTTCCGCACCAAGCACCGCATACGCAAGCAACATAACAACAAAGCCAAGGGTGCCTGTTTCTTTTAAAACCATACCGGCAATAAAAAGCACTGCGCCCAAAGCAAGCACAACAATCTCCTTTTTTATGCCTGAAGTGCCATGCTTATGCTCGTCATGTTCGCGTTCCTGCTCATGCTCGGTAGCATCGTGCGCACGCGGCTTGGAGTTGATTTCACAGCAAGCCTCGCAGTGGCGGCAGGATGACTGTATCTTTTTCATAAGCTTTCTCCCTTTTGGCGCAGCGTAAAAATATCGTTGATGATGTGGCGTGCAAGCATACCCATCCTTCCGTCGCTGATGAAGTAGATCACCTGTTTCCCCGCTTTTTTATAGCGAACCACGCCGCTTTGCCGTAAAAGCCTTAAATGATGTGACACCGCCGGCTGGCTAATTTTGAGCGCATCCGCAAGCTCACACACACAAAGGTCTTCCAGCGCAAGCATACTCAAAAGCCGGATACGCGTGGAACTACTGAGCTGGCTGAAAAGCTCAGCAGCATCAATTGCGTCGTCTTCGCCGGGGATGGTGCGTAAAATCCACGCTTCATGTTCCTTGTTGAGATGAGTGGCATCGCATACCAAAAGTTTATCTTTTTTATTCTCCTCCATCGCCCTTCCCCTAACATATAAACGATTAATTATATGTTAATATAATTAATCGTATTTGTCAATCATTGATAAAACTTTTGGGTCACCTTTTGCTTCGAATCGAGACAGTCAAACTTTGAACACAAAAACGGCACAGCTTTTTAAACTGTGCCGTTTATCATTTATGATACTTGCGCTTACAACGCCAAGTTATTCCTTATCGGAATCGGAGTTGAAGCTGGAGAACAAATCCGCAAGCGACGTGGTGGACTGCTGCACGGGGGGCAGTTCATAGTCGCCATCCTCACGCCTCGGGCGGCGCTCGGAACGTTCACCGCTCTGTGCGGTGTTATCCCTGCGCTCACGGCGCTCGGTGTTGCGCTGAGCGGGCCTCTCCTGCTGCGGCCTTTGCTGCTGGGGCGCCTGCTCGACCTGCGCGCGTTCCGCCCTTTCCTTCGCCTGCTCAGCCTTTTCGCGAGCAAGCTCTTCAAGAATTTCCGGATGCTCGTCAAGGATAACATCCCTGCGGCTCAGGCTGATGCGCTTGGCTTCGGGGTTCACATCGAGCACCTTGCAGCGCACGATGTCGCCTACGTTGATTTCATCTTCCACTTTTGCGATGCGCTTCACGCCCACCTGAGAAATGTGGATAAGACCGTCGATGGTGGGTTCAAGCGCCACGAACGCGCCAAACGGCACAATGCGTACAACCTTGCCTTCCACAACGGAGCCAACGGGATACTTCTGATCCGCAGTCGTCCAGGGCTTAGGCTGGAGCTGTTTATAGCCAAGCGATACGCGCTGCTTTTCGGCATCCACATCGCGGATGATGACTTCGATTTCCTGACCGATGCTCAGCACGTCGGACGGATGCTTTACCCTGCCCCACGCAACGTCGGTCACATGAACGAGGCCATCAATGCCGCCGATGTCAACAAACGCGCCAAAATCGGTAATTCTGCGAACAACGCCGTTCACCTTCGTGCCAACTTCAAGCTTGCCCCACTTTTCCTTCTTGGCTTCTTCAGCTTCGAGCGCCATAACGGCCTTGTGGGAAGCGACGATACGCTTGCGCGCCTTGTCAACTTCGATCACCTTGAGTTTGAGTTCCTTGCCTACAAACTCGCCGATGTTTTCAACATATTTGTTGGAAAGCTGCGACGCGGGAACGAACGCACGAACGCCGTCGATGCTGGCGATAAGACCGCCCTTGACGACTTCCTTGCCAACGCCCGTGAACACCTTATCCTGAATTTCATCGTCCTGAAGAAGGTTGTCCCAAACGCGTTTGCTTTCCACATTCTTGCGGCTCAGGAGCACGTTGCCTTCCCCGTCGTTTACCTTGATAACTTCCACTTCGAGTTCGTCGCCCACTTTGAGCATTTCGGAGGGGTTCGCATCCGGATCGGAGGAAAACTCGTTGCGCGGTATAAACCCGTCAGATTTGTAGCCGATGTTTACACACACTTCTCCATCGACGATCTGAACGACGGAGCCTTTCAGGACCTGTCCGTTTCTGATACGGACAAGCGTTTTTTCAAACGCTTCCGCAAAGCTCGCTTCGGCGTTTTCATGCTCGGTCGTTTTTGCGGCTGGTTCTGCCGCAACGGGTTGTGCGACGGCGTCCGTTGCTTCCGTTTCGACCTTTTTAATTTCTACTTCGGCACCTTCAGCCATCGTCTTTTCCAGTTCGCTCATCCTAGTAATAACCTCCCTAATTATGCGGTCCGGCGTAGATGCGCCCGCGACAACACCTATTATATCATCCGCTTGAATTTTTTCAAGTGAAAGTTCATTGTGATTTGATACGGATTGCGTATGTTCGCACCATTTTCGGCATACCTCGTACAATTTTTTTGTGTTGGCACTGTTCTTTCCGCCTACCACAATCATTTTTGTGCATTTTTTGCTCAGTTCCGCCGCCTCTGCCTGGCGCTCAAGCGTTGTTGGGCAAATCGTGCGAAAAATTTTAACCTCGCCCATTTTTGGAAGCGCGCCGGCAATTTCCTCATATAATTCATAGGGAAACGTAGTTTGCGCTACAAGACAGAGTTTTTCATAGTGCGGCAAATTTTGAGCATCCTCACACGACTGCAAAAACACGGCTTTGCCGCCGCACCATCCATTGATGCCGATAACCTCCGGATGATCGGGTTTTCCAACGATGGCGATCTGATAGCCCTTTGCCACATATTCGCGAACGATATCGTGTATCTTTTCCACAAACGGACAAGTGGCGTCTTCAAGCGTAAGCTTTTTTTCCTCACACTTTTTATAAATTTCAGGGGAGACGCCGTGCGAGCGGATTACTGCGCACGCGCCTTCTGGCACCTCTTCCGTTGTCTCAACGGAAACGATGCCCTGCGCGCGGAGCTCCTCAAGTACGAAATCGTTGTGGGTCAGTTCACCAAGCGTATAAACGCCGCCATTTTTTTGCGCGGCGCCGGTCGCTACGTCGATGGCACGCCGTACCCCAAAGCAGAAGCCGATGTTTTTTGCAACAAGGATCTTCAATCCATTTCCTCCAGTTCTACGCGAAGCGCATCCACCGCATCGGCAATCTCATCGGTTACAACATCAATCAGGGTCGATTTGTTGGCGTTTGCTACGATATGGCTGATGTCGATGGCTTTCCCCACCAAAATGACAGGGCGGTACGTTTTGTAGCTGTTGTGGTGAATATAAATGGGAATCACCGGCGCTCCGGAGCGGATTGCAAGAAACGCCGCGCCTCGCTCAAACTCGTCGAGGCTATCGGTAACCGCGCGCTTGCCTTCGGGGAAAATGCCGAATACTTTGCCTTTGTTAAGCACGCGGAGCGACTCTTTGAGCGACTGCAAATCCACATTTTTACGGTTTACAGGTAACACAAACAATGAGCGGAAAAAAAACCTGCCAATGGCGGAAGAAAAAAGCTCCTTCTTTGCCATAAAATGCACCACGCGCGGCGAAATGAGGGCGATGATAACAGGATCCAGCATCGATCGGTGATTGCACACAAAAATAGCCTTGCCCTTCACCCTGAGGTTTTGCCTTCCGTGCACCACAGGCCTGAGCGCAAGCAGGAAAAATGGCCCGATTAGGTACTTGATAATAAAATAAAACATGGGTTGACCTCAAAGCCTGATGTTATTGACAAGGGTTTCAATTGCGGTTTCAATGCTCATGCTCGTTGTATCGATCACAATCGCGTCCGGAGCCTTGGTAAGGGGAGCAAACTCCCGCGTACTGTCGGTATGATCGCGCGAGGCGATTTCGCCGCGCATTTTTTCCAAGGTATATTCGAGGTATTCCCCTTTTTCGTTCAATTCAGAAAGCCTTCTTCTGGCACGCTCTTCCACGCTGGCGGTCACATAAAATTTGTTTTTCGTATGCGGCATAACATAGGTGCAAATGTCTCGTCCGTCCATAACAACGTCGTTTTCACGCGCAACGTTTCGTTGAAGATCGGCAAGCTTGATGCGAACCTCCGGAATCACGGCGATGTCGGACGCGCCTTTGGAGACTTCCTGCGTGCGTATCAGCTGTGAAACATCCTCGCCGTCGAGATAGGTAACCTGCGTACCAGCGTTGTTTCGAACGGTAACTTCCGTATCCGGGAGGATCGGAAGCACTTCTTCGCGGTTGCCGGGAACAAGCCCCCTACGAAGCGCCTTAAGCGCCAGCGCGCGGTACATCGCTCCGGTATCCAAATATAAAATCCCCAATTTTTTGGCAACGGCACGTGCAATGGTGCTTTTTCCTGCGCCGGCGGGTCCGTCGATTGCGATGTTGATGTGGCTCATGGCACATTCTCCTCTCAGCGTATGCTTCTCCCAGCCAGTACCCCCGTGGAATAGGCGATTTGCAGGTTAAAACCGCCCGTATAAGCGTCTACATCCAAAACTTCTCCGGCAAAGTAAAGGTTTTTTACGAGTTTTGACTCAAGTGTGGAGGCATTGATTTCCTTTACGTTAATGCCGCCACGCGTGATGATGGCATACTCCACTGGAAGCGCTTCCTTCACATGGAGCGTAAGACTCTTCAAAAGCCGCACAAAATTCGTTCTCTGCACGCGGTTTATTTCGCTTATACCGGTATTTGGCGCAATGCCGCTCAGCTCCACCGCCACCGGAATAAGCTTTGCGGGCAGCAATTCGTTAAGCGCGTTTTGGAATTGCTTTTTGTTGTTTTTTTCAAAGTCGCGCAATACGCGCCGGTCAAGCTCTTCCTCGCTCAGCGCGGGCTTTAGGTCTATTTCAAGTACAGCACCGCGTGGTTCGTCGGCCATGTGGCTGCTCGCACTCAGCACAAGCGGCCCTGAAACGCCAAAATGCGTAAAGAGCATTTCACCAAGCTCCTCAAACACAAGCTTGCCGCGCTGGTAAGCGCGAAGCGTTACGTTTTTTAAGGAAAGGCCCATGAGCGCGCGCGGCCATTCCTCCTCGGTTGCAAGCGGGATGAGCGAAGGCTTGATTTGCGTTATGGTATGCCCGAGCGCGCGCGCAAACGTGTAACCGTCGCCGGTTGAACCCGTTGTCGGGTAGCTCGCACCGCCTGTGCAAAGTACCACCGCGTCAAATGTGCGGATACCGTTTGCGGAAACGATTTCAAAGCCTTCGTCCAAACGGCGAATTTCTTTGACCGCACAGTTGAGCGCGACTTCCGCTCCGCTTCTATTTAAGTAAGAAGCAAGCGCCTTTAAAACATCGCTTGAATGGTCGGATACCGGAAACACTCTGCCGCCGCGTTCTACCTTTGTGGGAACGCCTTCGCCGTTTATGAGCTCGACAACATCGGCATTTGTAAAACCGTAAAGTGCGCTATAAAGGAATTTCGGGTTGCGTGGAATGTTTGTAAAAAACTCCGCCGTTTCCGCGTCATTTGTAAGGTTACAGCGTCCTTTGCCGGTGATGAAAAGCTTTTTGCCGAGCTTTTCGTTTTTTTCATAGAGACAAGCTGTATGGCCTGCGCGGCTTGCTTCCGCGGCCGCAAGCATACCGGCAGGACCGCCGCCGACCACGGCGACGCGGCTCACAAGAGGCCTCTCAAGTGCGTGGTATCGTTGAGCACATGCAAAAAGCCGCGTCCGCTTTTCCCTGTTTCAAGTTCATTATATGCGCAGTTTTCAACGCGTAAAGAGCGAATGCGGTTATAGGGAAGCCCAATAAAATGCGCGATGATCATTTTTGTGGGCATGGTATGGCCCACAATGAGAATACGGGCATCGTCTTCATGGCGGCTTTCAAGCCGATCAAGAAACCGTAGCGAACGCGCAACAATCTCCTGCTGCGACTCGGCCGCCATCTCCTTACAGGCTTCCGGACGCTCGATCCATCCCCAATCGGCAAAAAGCTCGGGGTAGGTTTTGTTGATTTCGGGTGAGGTAAGCCCTTCCCATTTCCCAAACTGGATTTCGATGAGATCTTCATCCACCGTCACTTCGACACCTTGGCGCTTCGCAATCATCTCAGCGGTTTCTCTCGCTCGGCTTAAAGGGCTTGCGTACACCGCATCAAAGCGATTGTCCTTCAATCGCTCGGCAATGGCAGCAGCCTGAAGTCTGCCCTTGTCATTGAGCGGAATGTCCGTGCGCCCTTGCACGCGGCTTTCGCTGTTCCATTGTGTTTGCCCGTGGCGTATGAGGATCAATTTCATTTTTGGTTCTTTTCGCTCCCCTTTGTGGTATAGACGCGCTGTGAATCCCAAATGCCCTCAAGCTGTACAAACCTTTCGTAGAGCTTGTCCTTGCTCTTTAGGCTCGCCGCAACGATGATGGCGTTGATCAGGCTCAAAGGCGCAGTGAGCGAATCCGCAAAAGAGGCCATGTCGCTGTGGGCGACAAGCACGTAATCCGCAAGCTCCGCGATCGGCGAAAACACGCTGTCGGTTATGGCAATGACGCGTGCTCCGCGGCTTTTGCCAAAGGTGAGCGCTTCCACCGTTCTTGTGGAGTAGCGCGGGAAGCTGATGCCGATGCAAACATCTCCTTCATCTACGCGTATCATGCTTTCGAGCGCATCGTTGACCGATGCATTCACGCAGATTACGTTTTCCATAATGAAGTTAAGGTAGTAAGTAAGAAACTGTGCAAGCGGCGCGGCGCTTTTTATGCCGATAATGTAAACACGTTTCGCCTCAAACATTGCGGCTACGGCGGCATTGAATGCAGAATTGTCTACCGAGTCGATGGTGGAACGGATGTTTGCCATATCCGCCTTCAAAACCGACCGCAGGATATCGTTTTGATCCATATCCGAGGTGAGCTGAATTCGCTGTACGCTCGTTAGCTTGTTGCGGATAAGATCCTGCAGGAATTTTTGCATTTCAGGGTAGCCATCGTACCCGAGTGCGTACGCAAAGCGCACCACGGTGGATTCGCTCACACCTACGGCGCGCCCCATTTTGGATGCCGTGATAAACGCGGCTCTGTCGTAATTCTCCATGATGTAGCTGGCCAAAAGTCGCTGTCCTTTGCTGAAGGACTTATAGTTTTTGTTCAGCTTTACCAAAAGGTCGTTTTCCTCCATACCCTTCTCCCCCAATCGCGCTCGCACGTTAAGATTTCATGTCGGAAAGACTTGCAAAATCGGTCAAATTGGTTAAAAGCGGGGTGATCGCAACATAGCCGTCGCGCGTCCAGCGCTCATCACTATCCTCATCTTCACTGCAAACCGTCAAACGCTCAGAAGGCATCCAGTAGTATTTTCTCATGTATGGATCGGTACGCTCAATCATCTCGGCCGCGTACACCTGCTTGCCGAGCTTTGTAAATTTTACGCCTTTGATCTGTTCCAAAGGAAGATCCGGCACATTTACGTTTAAAAGCGAGCTTGCACATTTATAAACGTACGGAATTGCATTTTTCGCGGCAACTGCGGCAGTTTTTAAATGCTGCGGCTTAAATGAGCGAATGGAAACCGCAATGGCAGGTATGCCAAGAAGCGCAGCTTCCATGGCGGCAGAAACCGTGCCCGAGTAGAAGGTGTCCGTACCAAGGTTTGCGCCGATGTTGATGCCTGAAATCACGATGTCGGGCTGAAACCCAAGGTTTGCAAGGCCAATCTTCACGCAGTCCACCGGTGTGCCGCTTATGGCAAACGCTGGCACGTCATATAGCCCTTCAAGCCGTACCTCGTTCATGCGAAGCGGAGAAGAGAACGTAAACGAATGAGACGCACCGCTGCGTTCCGTATCCGGCGCGGCCATATAAACCTCATGCTCGGTATGAAAAAGTTCCGCGAGCGCGCGGATTCCCGGAGAAAACAATCCGTCATCGTTGGAAAGCAAAATGCGCATAATTACCCCGATTTCATAAAGTTTAGAAACGGTGCCAAAATACCGTTTCCTTTCATACTTTTGCATTATTGTAGCAGAAAGAAGTGTTCATTTCAACGAACAAACAAAAATGATGAAAGAATTGCACGATTTCTTTCATATTTACTACTTGATAAAAATGAAACCGCCCCGTGCAGCAACGCTCGGAGCGGTTTTCCTGTTTAGAATTCCCTATTGTTTTTGTTCTGCTGGTTTTTCTGGTTCTGTTGGTTCTGTTGGTTCTGCCGGTTTTGCTGATTCTGCTGGTTCTGCCGGTTCTGCTGATTCTGCTGGTTCTGCCGATTTTGCTGGTTCTGTTTGTTCAAGGGATTCATGTATTCATCGTAACCCATGTGCCAAACCTCCTTTCCGTTCATGCTGACAACTTTATTATCTGCTGAAAAAGCATCGCGTTATCCATAGCATTTTCTCCGTTTTTTCATCAAATTGCCTTTATTAGATTTTTTCTATCGCATAGGATGCCCAAAAGGGCAAATACTATGATGTGCTTGGAAAGTACAAATACGACCAACATTGGGACGTTTTTCGCAATAAATTTAAACCGCACGGCGAAAAAATCTTTCATCCTAAAATGTTGGAAATGCTTTTTAATGGGCGGTAAGGCACATGCTTTTGATACGCAATGGATACATCGCCACCATGGGCGGGCGCGATCATGACCGCGGCAGCGTGCTTGTTGACAAAGGGAAGATCATTGCCGTTGGCACAAGCATAGACCTTGAGCTTGCGCGCGAAGCGCAGGTCCTGGATGCGAGTGGGTTGATCGTAATGCCCGGGTTAATCGACGCACACTGCCACATCGGCATCTCGGAAGAAAAAAAAGGCGCCATTGGCGACGACTGCAATGAAACTTCCAACCCGCTCATGCCTACGCTTCGTGCCATTGACGCCATAAACCCCATGGATTCAGCATTTCACAACGCACTTGCTTCTGGCATAACATCAGGGATGGTGGGTCCGGGTAGCTCCAATGTAGTAGGCGGACAATTTGCCTTTGTCAAGTTCACAGGGCGCTGTATCGACCATATGATGGTGTTATTCCCCGCCGCCATGAAGATCGCTTTCGGCGAAAACCCTAAAACAAATTATGGCACCAACGGCAATGTGCCCTCCACGCGCATGAGCATTGCCTCCATGCTCCGCGAGGAACTCTTTTTGGCACAAAGCTACAAAAACAAGCGCGACAATGCGCAGAAAAACGGCGAGTCTTTTGAACCGGATTTTCGGATGGAAAGCTACATGCCATTGTTTGAGGGAAAAATTCCCTTGAAAGCGCATGTACACCGCGCGGACGATATTTTAACCGCAATTCGCATTGCCAAGGAATTCTCTCTTTCCGCCACGCTTGACCATTGCACGGAAGGACATTTGATCCCAACCGAAATCGCAGCGAGCGGCTTCCCCGCCATTGTTGGCCCGTCGCTTGCTTCGCGTTCTAAACCCGAAGTGGAGAGCCTCGATTTTAAAACGGCAGGCATCCTCAACAAAGCGGGTGTACTTGTTGCCATCACCACCGATCATCCCGTGACCCGCATCCAATACCTTGCGCTTTGTGCAGGACTTGCCGCGCGCGAAGGCTTAGGCGAATATGAGGCGCTCAAAGCCATCACCATAAACGCCGCGCGTATTTGCCGTGTTTCCCATAGGGTAGGCAGCCTTGAAGTAGGCAAAGACGCCGATATCGCGATTTTTGACAGCAACCCGATGGATGTGTTTTCAAACGCAATTTACACCATTATCGACGGCGAAGTCGTGTACCAAAAGAAGTAAGTTTTGCTTGCAAAGATAGTTTGTGCGTGATAGAATACTTTTGTTTGATTGAAACCGTAAGCCTTATGGTCGGCAAGGAGGTGTAGAGCATGGGTAAGTTTTGCGAAGTTTGCAACAAGGGTATCATGTCCGGTAATTTGGTGAGTCACTCCAACAGGAAAACCAAACGCTCCTGGGCACCCAACATCCAGCGTGTTACCGCCGTAATCAACGGCACACCGCGCAAGATGGACGTTTGCACGCGCTGCCTTCGTTCCGGTAAGGTTCAACGCGGCATCTAATTTCATCGCTTGACTTTTACAGG
>JAEZGQ010000107.1 GCA_023416895.1 Bacillota bacterium
CCGGCCCGCGGCAGCCAAGCTTGAACATGCATGTTTCTTCCCCCAGCTTTTGAGCAAAAATGCCCTTATCAAAATACGAACGTCTCGGGCATCTTTCGTGGATTGTCCTTCCATAAAACAAGGTAGGTCGGCTCATGGCATCAAGTTCCGGCTCTCCGAACAGCAAAATATGGGCGAGTGTCCCCAAAAACCAGTCGGGATTGCACGGGCATCCGGGCAGTTTTATAACCTTTCGGTCAAGTACGGCCTGTACGCTTTCGCACCCCCCGGGATTCGGCCTTGCGGCTGACACGCCGCCATCCGAAGCGCAGGTGCCAACTGCAATTACATGAGTAGCCGCTTCTCCAAGCCTTTTTACCGCATCATAAGCGGTAATTTGCTGTCCTTGGTTCATACCGATGATGTTGTAGATACCGTTTTCCTTCGTCGCTACGGCGCCTTCTACCGCCAAAATGAACTCGGAGCCGATCACACTAAAAAGCTGGTCGATCGCCTTTTGTCCTTGCTTTACAATCAAACTGTTGTCGTAGACAAATTGAACCATTTGGGATGCGAGATATTTAAAATCCGGATTGTTTCCATCCAACAAAGATATGATGTTGCCAGAGCACCCGGTCAGCTCAAGCCAAACAAACTTTTTCCTTTGCAGTTGGCCGGTGCTGATCCGCTCTCTGACACCATGAACCAGTTGCGCTGTGTATTGAGAAGTGCATTCATAACAATCATTCATCCTGCAACCTCCCCACCACGCTTAACTCGCTCAATAAATCTTTATTGGCATGGCAAGAAGCAAAGGCTTCGGTAACATCCGTACCGGCTTTCAGGCCAAAATGCGTCGCAGCAGCCCAAGCCGGATTGTTTGTAACATCATACACAGTTCCGTTTACGGCCACATATGCGGGGTTGCCGTTCGTTCCATCATAGTTTGACAGCTCACTTATCGAAAACATCTTGAGTTCGTTCTGAACGCGCATTGTCACAGCATAACCCATTTCGCATTCATGCAGGGTTCTATAAAAAAACTGTGACAGCTGGCTGAGCTGTTCTTCCAGCCGCCTCAGCAAAGTATTTTTTGCGTCAAGGTTGACCGAGTAGTACAGCAGATAAACCGTTTGATGAATATCATCCATTAAGGAATTGAAATGGTGCATTTCCCTTCGATTCATAAGCTTCTCCTGACACAAATATGCTGTTCAATTATATTTTTTTGCGGCAAAACTTATGTCGGATTGCAGATATGCTCGGCTCATTTCACGCAAACAATAAGCCGTAAAAAACCTGAAAGAAACGATGCTTAATATGGTTCAAAAGCCGGTCATTCTCAAACGTTCGTCAAAAAAGAAAGTCGGAATCTTTCATTGGATTCCGACTTTCGTTATTCTTCCTTCACCCGTTCATTCCGCTATAAAGCGCGTTGAGAAGCGTTCCATCTGCGTTTTGGGAAAGCTCCCATATTCCAGCACCGCGAAGCCCCCTTGCTTTGATGTACGCGCCCTTTTCCGCAATCGACTGCGCATCGTCGTAGGAGACAAACGTGTTGCCGTTGTAAAGCCATGGCACGCGTGCGTCGGGGTGCAAATACCGCGTGTAGGAGGAGTCGCTCAAATATTGCGCTACGATCACATCGTAGTTCACCGAGGAAGCTTTGGAGAAGGTTTGATAGAGCCCGTTCCCTCCCGCGGTCGCATTGTTAAACTGCCTGCCGTAAAAAGGGATACCCAAAATAAGTTTTTCTCTTGGAAAACCCGCGCCGAGCCATGCGTTTACGGCATCGTCACTGCTCCATTGATACTGCGGCGAACGCTCTGAAGGCGTATACAGCGGCGCGTTGAAATCCGTATACCTGCCCTCACCGCCGTGCATATCGTAGGTCATGGCAAGCGCAAAATCCACATAGGATGCTACCTTTTGAAGCTCAAAATTCTTCAAACAGGTTGCATCGCTCGGGCCTGCAAACGTCAGCAGGTACTGTTTGCGCTCAAAAATTCCGCGTATCACCAATTTTTCGCGCAGTGTTTTCATAAGCAAGGTGAAATTTTCCTTGTCGGCAGCTCGCGTTTTGTTTGTGGAAAGGCCGCCGGAAACGGGGTATTCCCAGTCGATGTCGATGCCGTCAAAGCCGTATTGTACCATGAACGCAATGGCGCTGTCGGCAAACGCTTCCCGCCGCGCCTGCGTGGAAACAGCGTCTGAAAACCTAGCCGACCATGTCCAACCGCCTATGGAAAGTATGGTTTTCAACTGCGGATACTGCTTTTTGAGCTGTAAGAGCTCCTGAAAATTCGCGGGATCCACCTCCGGATCGCCCATTGTCACCTTAAGATCGGAGCCGATGTTTGCAAAGGCATAGAAAATGTGCGTCAATTTATCCACATTTTCTATGTCGAGCGGCGTAAAGCCGGAATATGCGGCCCACGAAGCATAATACCCGCTCACCACCGGGCGCGTATTCAATTCCTGCTGTGCGACATCCACACCAAGGGATAGATACGATGTATGGATGTAGCCCGTTTTTCCTGAATAGCTTATTTTGTACCAAGCTCCCTGCTGGCCGAGCACGGAATATGCAGCGCCTTTTTTCGCCGTACCAATCTTTTTATAACCGGTTCCGGGGCCGCTTCTTACATTTACGGCACTGTTACAATTGACGACCGTACCGGTTACACCATTTCCACTACCCACGGAGGATTCCCCGTCCGAAACGGTAGAAACCACCATATAGTTTTTACTGACATACCCGGTTTTCCCCTGATAGCTTATTTTGTACCAGCTACTTAGGGTTTGAAGCACGGGATACACCTCTCCCAAAGGTGCTGTGCCGATTTTTTTGTAGCCGGTTCCCGGCCCGCTTCTAACGTTGACCGCTCGTTTGCAGTTAACAATGGTGCCTTGTTCCTGCGCGCTTGTAGCAGCGAGCGCACTTTGCCCTTCAAGCGCAAAGCACAGCACAAAGAAAAGCGCCAACGCGAGCGCAAATGCCTGTTTTGTTTTAAAATGCATGGCCACTACTCCCCGATTTGATGGTACGATTCTACCATGCTGGGGGTTTGTGAAACTACGTGTAAGTAATGTATAAACTGAGCAATTCTTCCATGGCATGTACAAAAAGTTACACTCGCAAATGCCCGATTTACTATAACATAGAAAGCAAAAGGCGTACCGTAACAGTTTCCTGTCGCGGCACGCCTTTAAATAACGTGTTCTGTTATTCTCTATTTATCTTCCAATCAGAAGCTTCTCTATTGTTCTTTTCTTTCCTAAGAAAAGAACCGTTCCCGTTACAGTGTCTTTGCGCCGGGCTGCTTGAGCGCTGCGGCGACAAAGCCTGTAAACAGCGGATGTGCGCTGTCGGGGCGGGATTTAAACTCGGGGTGGAACTGCACGCCAACGAAGAACGGGTGATCCACAAGCTCGATGATCTCCACGAGGTTTCGCTCCTCGTTCACACCCGCAACGCGCATGCCGTGCTTTTCAAACGCTTCCCAGAAAGCGTTGTTGAATTCGTAACGGTGCCTATGGCGCTCAGAGATTTCGCTCTTGCCATAAAGCGCGCGCGAAATGCTGCCCTCGCGAAGGGCACAGGCGTAGCTGCCAAGGCGCTGGGTACCGCCAAGGTTGTCCACAATGTTTTTACGCTGGTCGGGCATGATGTCAATGACAGGATGCAGGGTATTTTTATCGGCCTCGGTTGTATGGGCGTCGGCATGGCCGAGAACGTTTCTTGTAAACTCAATGGCGGCCATTTGCATGCCAAGACAAATGCCGAAGAACGGCAACTTATGCTCGCGCGCATAACGGATTGCTTCGATTTTGCCGCTCAGGCCACGCTCGCCGAAGCCGCCCGGCACCAAAACGCCTTGCACGTCCTTTAAAAGGGCGGCGACGTTTTCAGCATTGACCTCTTCTGCATCAATATACTGAATTTTGACGCGCGCAAGGTTTGCGATGCCCGCATGCTTGAGGGATTCCGCAATGCTAAGGTACGCATCCTTCAGGCTTACGTATTTGCCCACCACGGCAATGGAGCATTCCGCTTTGGGCTCAAGCTCGCAGCGAACCATTTCGCGCCACGCATTTAATTCAGGCTCGCGCTGCTCAAGGCCAAGCTTGCGAAGCACCACGTTGCAAAGCCCATTTTTCTCAAGCATGAGCGGCACGGAATAAAGCGACGCCTCGGAGAGGTTTTCAATGACGCAATCCGGCTCCACGTTGCAGAATTGTGCGATTTTTGAAGTGATGTCTGCACCGATGTGGCGCTCTGCACGGCATACGATGATGTCGGGCTGAATGCCGATGGAGAGAAGCTCCTTTACGCTGTGCTGTGTGGGCTTGCTTTTGAGCTCGCCTGCCGCGCCGATGTAGGGCACGAGCGTTACATGAATGAACGCGCAACTTTGCGGGCCCTCGCTCCACTTCATTTGGCGAATGGCCTCGAGAAAGGGCTGGCCTTCAATGTCGCCCACGGTGCCGCCGATTTCCACGATCAGCACATCGGGGTTGGTGGCCTTTGCGGCGCGCAGCACGCGCTCGCGGATTTCGTTTGTGATGTGCGGGATAATTTGCACGGTGCCGCCCGCATAGCCGCCGCGGCGCTCGCGCTCGATTACGGCCTTATAAATTTGGCCGGAGGTGGTGTTGTTGACGCGGCTCAATGCCACGTCGATGAAGCGTTCGTAATGCCCTACGTCAAGATCGGTTTCCGCGCCGTCGTCGGTTACATACACTTCGCCGTGCTGGTAGGGGTTCATCGTACCCGGGTCAACGTTCAGATAGGGGTCGAGCTTGCAAACGGAAACGCTGTAGCCACGGCACTTTAAAAGCCGCCCAAGCCCCGCTGCGGTGATGCCTTTTCCAAGCGACGATACCACTCCGCCCGTGATGAATACGAATTTTGTCATAAACGCCTCCTTATAAAAACACAAAAATAAGCGAACGTCTCCTTCGTTATGGGAGGCGTTCGCTCGTTGGCATAAAGGGTGCCCTTATTACTCTATCGCAATGAGAAAAGAAATGCAAGCACTTTTCTCGCTACAAAGACAGACTTTTTTTATCAGGATAGGCCGCTGTTTTTGTAACTTATGCAACCACCACATTCACGATGTTTTTCACAACGATCACCTTGCGCACGGTTTTTCCTTCGAGGAAGGGCTTGATTTCTTCGTTTTCAAGCACGGCTTTTTCCACCTCGGCAGCACTGAGCGAAGCGTCGAGCGCAATGCGACCGCGAAGCTTGCCGTTCACCTGAATGCCGTACTCCAACTCTGCCTTTTGAAGGGCGCTTTCATCGTACGCGGGCCACGGCGTTTCGTAAAGGCGCGTTTTGTAGCCCAAACGCTCATTGATCTCCTCGCAAATGTGCGGCGCAGCCGGCGAGAGAATGGTGATGAGCGTATGAAGCTCCTCCTTGGTGACGCCGTTTGTGGCGTACAGGTCGTTGACGAGCGCCATCATCGCCGCGATGGCGGTGTTGTATTTCATGCGCTCATAGTCCTCGCCCACCTTTTTGATGGTGGCGTGGACGGCGGCCTTCACTTCGTCGCGAATGCCTTCTTTGCCTTCTAGGATCATTTCCTGCATGCGCCATACGCGCTCAAGGAAGCGGCGGCAACCCGGCGCGCCTGTGAGGCTCCAGGGAATAGGCTGGTCGAACGCGCCCATGAACATTTCATAGAGGCGCAAGGAGTCAGCACCCAGTTCATCCACCACCGCGTCGGGGTTGATGACGTTGCCGCGGGACTTGCTCATCTTTTCCCCGTTCACGCCAAGCACCATGCCGTGGCTGGTACGCTTCATGTACGGCTCGGGCGTGGTGACCACGCCGATGTCATAAAGGAACTTATGCCAGAAGCGGGAGTACAAAAGGTGAAGCGTTGTATGCTCCATGCCGCCGTTGTACCAGTCCACCGGCAGCCAGTAGGCGATGTCTTCGCGCGAGGCGAGCGCCGTATCGTTGTGCGGGTCGGCATAGCGCAAATAATACCAACTGCTGCCCGCCCAGTTGGGCATGGTGTCGGTTTCCCGTTCGGCAGGGCCGCCGCACTTGGGGCAGGTGGTCTTTACCCAATCGGTCGCGCGGGAAAGCGCAGAGGAACCGTCGTCGCTGGGCGCGTAATCGTCGATTTCGGGGAGCGTTAAGGGCAGCTGGTCATACGGCAGCGGCACCCAGCCGCAATGCTCGCAATGCACCAGCGGAATGGGCTCACCCCAGTAGCGCTGGCGGGAAAACACCCAGTCGCGCAGCTTATAGTTGACCCTGCGCGTGCCAAGCCCTTTTTCCTCAAGCCACGCGATCATTTTTTCGATGGCTTCGCTTACCTCAAGCCCGTTCAAGAAGCCGGAGTTCACCATTTTGCCGTGTTCGCACTCGGTATAGGCGGCTTCTTCCACATTGCCGCCCGCTACCACCTCCACGATGGGAAGCGAAAATGCCTTTGCAAACTCAAAGTCGCGCGTGTCGTGGCCGGGCACGGCCATGATCGCGCCTGTGCCGTAGCTCATCAACACATAATCGGAAACGAAAATGGGTACCTGTGCGCCATTTGCGGGGTTGATGGCGGTTACGCCGTCAATGCGCACGCCGGTTTTTTCCTTGGCGAGCTGGCTGCGCTCAAACTCGCTTTTCTTCGCGGCGGCAGCTTGATAAGCGTGTATTTCTTCAAGGTTTTTGATTTCACTTGCGCAGCGCTCAAGCATGGGGTGCTCGGGGGAAATGACCATGTACGTTGCGCCAAACATGGTATCGGGCCGCGTGGTGAAGATGGTGAGCGGCTCGCCGCCCACGCTCAATTCAAAACGCACCTCGGCGCCTTCGCTGCGGCCAATCCAGTTGCGCTGCTGGGTATTTACGCGGTCTACAAAATCTACCGTGTCGAGGTCGTCGATGAGGCGCTGGGCGTAGGCGGTGATTTTGAGCATCCACTGGCTTCTCACCTTTTGCACCACTTCGCCGCCGCAGCGTTCGCATGCACCGTTTACAACCTCCTCGTTGGCAAGGCCAACCTTACAGGAGGTGCAGAAGTTGATGGGGATTTCCGCCTTGTAAGCAAGGCCGTGCTCATAGAGCTTCAAAAAGATCCACTGCGTCCACTTATAATACGAAGGGTCTGTGGTGTTGACCTCGCGCGAATAGTCAAACGAAAAGCCCATGCGTTTCAACTGGCTGCGGAAGCGCGCCACGTTGCGCTCGGTGACGATGCTCGGGTGGATGCCGGTTTTGATGGCGTAGTTTTCCGTAGGCAGGCCAAACGCGTCGTACCCGATGGGGTAAAGCACGTTGTAGCCTTCCATGCGGCGCTTGCGGGCAATGATGTCAAGCGCGGTATTGGAGCGCGGGTGCCCTACATGAAGCCCGTCGCCCGAAGGATAGGGAAACTCGATGAGCGGAAAGAACTTGGGCTTCGTGTGGTCGCTGCTTGCTTCAAAGCAATGCGCCTCATCCCAAATTTTCTGCCATTTCGCCTCAATGGCGCTGTGATCGTAACGCTCCAGCATAAAAATGCCTCCTGACGGTATAAAAATAGACCTCCGTCTTTCCTTACAGGAAAGAGACGAAGGCCGAACTCCGCGGTACCACTCTTTTTGGCGCAATGCGCCCGCTCGAAACCCCTTAACGCGGGGAAACGCCGCGGCCTACTTCTTGGTTCGGACGCAGGGCTCGGCGACGAGCTTCAAGGGATGTTGCTGCCACCTTGCACCACACGGCGGCTCTCTAAAAACACGCTTCCCTCTACTGTTTCGCTTCACAGCCTTTGCATGTTGCTTTATTATATGTTAGCCGTGCCGTAAAGTCAAGGCGGTGCCGCGCGTTGACTTTTTTTTGCTTCGGTGCTATCATCATGCTCATGTTTGATTATCATATGCACAGTTGTTATTCGTCGGATTGCTCCGCCCCC
>JAEZGQ010000126.1 GCA_023416895.1 Bacillota bacterium
AGGGCGGATCAAAGGCTTGTGGAGCTTGGGCTTGCGGAGAGCCGCGAAAAAGCCCGCTCGCTGATTATGGAAGGAATGGTGAACTGCGACGGCGTAAAGCTCGACAAACCGGGCACCGCTGTTGGTGAACATCAAGTTCTGACCGTTAAGGAAAACACCCTCATCTATGTGAGCCGCGGCGGGTTGAAGCTTGAAAAGGCGATCAAGGAATACGGCCTTGATTTGAATGGCAAGGTTGCGGTGGACATCGGCGCATCCACGGGCGGTTTTACCGATTGCATGCTGAAAAACGGTGCAAAAAAGGTGTATGCCGTTGATGTCGGCTATGGTCAGCTAGACTGGCGGCTCAGAAGTGACGAACGCGTTGTGGTGATGGAACGGACAAACGCACGGTTTGTCGCCCCCGACTGGTTTATGGAGGCGCCGCAGTTTGCCTCCGTTGACGTATCGTTCATTTCTGTACGGCTCATTCTTCCAGGGCTCTTTTCGTGTTTGGAAGATGGCGCGACCGCGGTAATTCTCATCAAACCGCAATTTGAAGCGGGCAGGGGAAAGGTTGGTAAAAACGGCGTAGTACGCTCGGAGGAAACGCATCGCGAGGTTTTGCTTGAAGCAGTGAATTTTGCAAACTTTACCGGGTTTGATGTGATGGAGGTTGATTTTTCACCGATTACCGGTCCGAAAGGGAACATCGAGTTCTTGCTGATCTTGCAAAAAAATACCGACCGTTTACGGGCTGACACACAGACCTTTGAAGAAACCGTGGCGTTTATCGTCAAAAAGGCGCATGAATCGCTTTGAGTATGTAAAAATATACAAGAAAAACAACATTATGCTTGAAAACGCAATCGCGCAATATTATAATACTTATACGTTGGTGCTTGGGAGGGCCTTATGCGGAACAAACGCATAGACTTTTTTACCAATCCGCACAAGCCCGAGGCGGTCAACGGCTTACGGGAAGCCATTCATATAGCGCTCCGCCATGGATATACCTGCGGCGCGGAAGAACGTGTTGCAGGTTATTTGGGGAATTTGGTCGAGGGAGAAGGCCGCGAGGCCGATCTGGTCGTTGCTTTGGGCGGCGATGGAACCATTTTGATGGCAGCGTCCCTCGCAATTCAAAAAAGAGCGCCGCTTTTGGGTATCAATTTCGGACGAATCGGCTTTTTGAGCGAAATATCCCTTCAGGAATTCGATGCGGCTCTTACGCGTATTGAAAACGGCGATTATATGCTTGAGCCGCACATGATGTTACGCTGCGATGTGAACGGGCAAACTGGGCATTTGTGTTTAAACGACGCGTTTTTTACCAAAAGCGTCAGTTCAGGTGTCGTTGGCGTACATGTGGAAATTGACGGTGCCGATGCGGGCACGGTGTTTGGCGACGGCGTAGTCGTAAGTACACCTACCGGCTCAACGGCCTACTCCATGTCGGCAGGCGGGCCGGTTATCGCGCCGGGACTGGACGCAATTCTTGTTACACCGATCTGTCCCCATACGTTTTCTTTCCGACCCATCGTTGCCGCGGCAGGTGCGACCATGCGGCTTTCGGTCACGGGCGACGGGTGCTTGGTGCTGGACGGTACACATGTAGCGTCGCTCACGCACAATGACGTCGTTGAGATTCGCCGTTCCAGCGAGAACGTGCAATTCATTCGATTCGACCGAAAAAATTTCTATGCGTTGATTCGGGAAAAACTTTCCTGATTTATTTATTTTATGCTGGAGGGGTCGGCAATGAAAAGTGCGAGGCATGCGCTCATTCTTGAACTCATCGATAAGTACGACATCGAAACACAGGACGACTTGGCATTGAGGCTTAAAGAGCAGGGCGTAAGCGTCACGCAGGCCACCGTTTCCCGCGACATCAAGGAGCTAAGGCTCATCAAGGTGCTGTCCGACAACGGCGCCTACAAGTACGCAACTGTCGGCAAGGCGGAAAGCGGGCTAAAGAACAAGTTCCGCCAGATATTTTCGCAGGCAGTGGTTTCCATTACGCTTGCAGGTAACCTTGTCATCATCAAAACCCTTTCCGGCACGGCGAGCGCCGCGAGCGAGGCCATTGATTCGTTCAAGTGGGACGAAATCGCCGGAACCCTTGCGGGCGACAATACCATTTTTGTTGCGGTAAAAGACGTAAGAACCGCGCCGGATCTTATAAAGCGCTTCCATTCCATGCTCAAGCAGGAATAACACGACATGCTGCAATCCATCCACATCAAAAACGTAGCCTTGATCGAAAGGCTCGATATGGAATTTACGAATGGATTTAACGTGCTCACGGGTGAAACGGGGGCCGGCAAATCCATTCTTATTGACGCGGTAAACTTGGTGCTTGGGGAGCGTGCTTCAAAGGAGCTCATTACACACGGCGCGGATAAGGCGGCGGTGGACGCTGTATTCAACGTCCAAAATGCCGGTTCCGCGCTTTTTTTAGCACTTGAGGAGCTTGGCGTAGAACCAGCGGATGAGCTGTTTCTTTCGCGCGAGGTTTCGCTCAGCGGCAAAAACGTATGCAGGCTAAACGGCGTCATGGTACCGCTTGCCGTGCTTAAGCGCGTTTCCGACTTGCTGGTGGACGTACATGGCCAGCATGAGCACCAATCGCTTTTAAATGCGGCGCTTCACATCCGTTTCCTCGACGCGTTCGGCACGGCGCAAATCACACCCGTAAAGGAAAAGCTTTTGGAAGCATATACAAACTTCAAGTCCATACAAAAATCCATGCTTTCGGGCTTCTCTTCGCAGGATGAGCGCGAGCGTGAAATGGACATTCTCGGCTACCAGATTCGTGAAATCACCGCAGCAAAGCTCAAACAGGGTGAGGAAGAAAAGCTTTTCGCGGAACGCGCGCTTCTTGCAAACGCGGAGCGCATCCAAACCGCTTTTTCCGCAAGCGCTGAAGCGCTTGGTGGCGACAGCGGGGCGCTTACGCTTGTGAGCGAGGCAAAAAAGCAAATGCGGTCCATCGATGCGCTTTCGCCTGAGTATGCGGCACTTTCCCAGCGGTTGGAGGAAGCCTACTTTACGCTTGAGGACATTGCCTATACGCTCCGCGACGCGAAAGAGGGCGTGGAGTATGACCCACGGCGGCTCGATCAAATTGAAACGCGCCTAGAACATATCAAATCGCTTAAGCGCAAATACGGCGCGACCGTCGAAGATGTGCTTTCGTTTTGCGAGAGCGCTCAAAAAAAGCTCGATGCGCTTACCGAGGATACAAAAATGCAGTCCGAGCTGCAAGCGCGCCTAGATGAGGCGCTTGTAAATTACCGCGTACTCGCAAAAGCTCTTACGGAAAAACGCCATGCCGCAGCCGAGTTGCTTTCTCATGCAGTACTAAATGAGCTTCTAGAGCTTGGGCTTGAAAAATCCCGCTTTGAGGTGAGGTTTGCGGCGAATGCCGAAAAGGAACCGGCCGCAAATGGCTGGGACGGTGTGGAGTTTCTTTTGAGCACAAACCCCGGCGAACCGCTCAAGCCCCTTGAAAAGGTTGCTTCCGGCGGCGAGCTTTCGCGAATCATGCTGGCGTTTAAGGCGATTTTTGCCCAAAACGATGACATCGGCACGCTGATTTTCGACGAGGTGGATACGGGCATCAGCGGGCGAACTGCGGCCATCGTGGGCGATAAAATGGTACGCATCGCCGATGATCGGCAGGTCATTTGCGTTACGCATCTGCCGCAGATTGCGGCGCTTGCCGACGCGCATTTTCTTGTGGAAAAGCACGACGACGGCAAAACCACGCGCACAAGCGTTAGGCTTTTGGAGCTTTTGGAGCGCCGCGCGCAGGTTGCGCAGATGATGGGCGGCAGCAACGAGGGCTTTGCGTTCGACCACGCGGCGGAGCTTATCGAAAAAAGCGAGGCAAAAAAACGCGAACGCCGTATGTGTGAAAGCGCTTTGTGAAAAATCCCAGCTTGGGGAATTTGTTCCCTGTCATCCGTTTATACGCGCATGTATAGCATAGGCTTCGAATGTCAAACATAAACACTGCGGTTTCAAAAATTCCGTAGTGTTTTTTGTTGAGGTGAGTGTCTATGTTAAACCGTGCGGGCAAGGTCATGATGAAGCTTTTGGGCGTTTTCGTTTGCCTCATGCTCATGCTTTTCAATTACAGCGACCCGATGCGTCTTGTGCGTGAAATGGATGGCGACATTTACCTTGATTCGCAGAGCGGCTCGGGGGTGCTGGCACAGATTGCGGCACCGTTCACGGTGAGCACCGTACCCGATGGCATTCCTGTTTCATCGGATTTTGCAGAGTCATTGAGCAGTGTAACGGGTGAGGAGAACGACAGCTACAAAACCGTTACCGTTGAGCTTTTCGGCTTGATCCCCGTCAAAAAGGTAAATGTCCACTACCGAAAGGATATCTATGTGATGCCGGGCGGCGAATCCGTGGGCGTTACACTTTATACAAAGGGAGCGCTTGTGGTTGGGATGGGCAGCGTGCTTACAAAAAACGGTGAGCGTGTTTGTCCCGCGGAAGTGGGCGGCGTGCAGGTGGGGGATGTGATCACTTGGGCCAACGGCACGGAAGTGAAAAGCGCGGATACGCTCGTAAACATCTTCAACAAAGCAAAGGGTACGGTGGACCTGACGGTTTTGCGAGGCGAAACTGCGCTTAAAGCAAGCGTTACGCCCGTAGAGGATGCCACGGACGGGATTTTTAAAATCGGCATGTGGGTGCGTGACAGCACGGCTGGCATCGGAACGCTTTCGTTTTATATCATGAGCACCAAAAGGTACGGCGCACTGGGACACGCCATTACGGATGTAGATACAGGCTCGCTTCTTTCGGTGCGTGATGGCGAAATCATACAGTCAAACGTTTTGGGCGTGGTGCAGAGCAGCCAAGGCACGCCGGGCGAAATCAAGGGCACGTTTACTTCCATCAGCAAGCGCCTGGGTGTAATCGAGAAAAACACGGAATTCGGCATATTTGGCAAGTTGTACGAAGAGATTGTAAACCCACTTTACCCAGATGGCGTTCCCGTAGCTTACCCGGAGGAAGTGGAGGCGGGCCCCGCACAGCTTCTAACGACCGTGGACGATACGGGAATTAAGGCATACGACTGCGAGATCATCAAGCTTTACCCGCAAACAAGCGCCGCGACCAAGGGCCTTGTTATCCAGATTACGGATGAAGATCTCATCGAAAAAACGGGCGGTATCGTGCAGGGCATGAGCGGAAGCCCGGTGCTGCAAAACGGCAAGCTCGTGGGCATCATCACACATGTGTTCATCAACGATTCTTTAAAGGGCTACTGCATTTACGCACTTTGGATGACGGGTTTGGCGTGATAGGAAAAAGATGAAATGATTCCCAATCTCCGATAAATGGTTTATAATCATGAAGTAGAATATCGGGATTTGGGTGTCCGGATGAAGAAAATTAAATTTCAAATCGTCGATGACAATTTGGATTATTGCATGAAGCTGGAGGAGTATATGCGCTCCTGCGGCTATTTTGATATGCTTCCGTCTATGCACGATGGCTTTGAAGCCTTAAAAAGCTTTGAAACCGAGCCTCCGGATGTGGCGCTCGTGGATGTGGTAATGCCGCATATGGATGGCATTGAGCTTTTGCGCCAGCTTCAAGAGCGCGGCCATGCAGACACGATAAAAGTGATTGCAAATTCTCCCTTTGTTGATGAAGAACTTGTTCGCATGACGCAAAGCCTTGGGGCTGCTTATTTTTTGGTAAAACCTATGGAATTTCAGTATGTGCTTGCGCGTGTGATCGACGTTGCGGGCACGGGCGGTGCATGGATGGATGAAGCGGAGCGCGCAAAGCTTCGCGGCATGCTGTCAAGGCAGCAGCGCGACGTTGGGCGGGAGGAGGTCATTGCCAATTACTTGAGAGTGCTCGGCGTTCCTGCGCATATCACCGGTTACTGGTATTTAAAGGAGAGCATCGATTACTGCGTGGAACATTATGGGCAGGTTATCGGCATGACGACGGTCGTTTACCCGCATGTGGCTCAAAAATTCGGTACAACCGGTGTGCGCGTAGAGCGAAACCTTCGCCATGCTATTGAGTGCGCTTGGGACAATGGAGGCGTGTCAAGCATTGACGCGCAGCATAAAATTTTTGGCTATACGGTAAACGATGCCAAAGGCAGGCCGACCAACAAAGAGTTCATCGCGATGATCGCCGATCGAACGGTACATAAGTTGAAACGACGCTAAACGTTACATAAAATACATGCCCTTCCCGTATTTATAGAACATACGTGGGAGGGCATGCAGCATGGCAAAAGTAACCGTAGCTTCAAAATCGAAATTGTTTCAGAATTTGGCCGCACATCCATACCTTTCGCTTGCGGCTTTTTTCTTTTTCTCGGCGGGAATTGCTTCGGGAATAGCCGCAAATTCCGGCATGGTTAGAGAGGATTTTCTAACGTTTGCGGCACAATGGCTGCAAGATGAAAAGGGCTACGGCGTAATGAACGGTTTTTTGCGTACGGCGCTTTTTCAACTGCTCTTGTTTTCGATCGTGTGCTCGGCCGCTTTCTTTAAGCCGCTTTTCCTGTTTTCCTGCTTGGCGCTTGCAACAAAGGGGTTTTTTGCGGGCTTTGCTGTGGAACAGCTTTTTTTTGAGTATAGTGGAATGGGGGCAGTTTACGCGCTGCCGCTTGTGATTTTGCCGCTTGTTTTTACGGGTACAGCGCTTGCGTTGGCATTTTTATGGACGGGGGAGGCTGTGTTTCCATTGCGCACCAATCAGGCGGAAGCGGCTTTTTTAAAGGAGGACAAGGATAGGACGCGGCGGATGACGCTTCTTAGGAACCTGCTGCTTTTGGGTATGGGGATTGTTGCGGAGGGCATTCTTATTCCTTATCTGTTCCGCCTTCTCGCGGGTGTGATGGCGATTTGACGCGCGCCGTGGGGAATGGTACAATCAAGTCACAGGGGCGTTTACGCCCGAGTGCTTGAAAGGAGAAAATGATTTATGGCAAAGCGTGCCATTTTGATTGTGCTTGACAGCGTCGGCATCGGCGCGTTGCCTGACGCGTCGGAGTTTGGCGATACCGGCTCTCATACGCTGGGCAATATTTATAAGGTTCGTGGCAAACTTGACTTACCCAATCTTTACCGTCTGGGTCTCAGCCGCATTGAAGATTCGCGCCTTCCCGTGCCGGAAGCTGCCGCCGTCGGAAGCTACGGCAGGGCGGCCGAGGTTACCAAAGCGAAAGATACCACTTGCGGCCACTGGGAAATGATGGGCATTATCATGGACGAGCCCTTTAAAACCTTCCCCAATGGGTTCCCCGCGACGTTTATGAGCAAATACGAACAGAAGATCGGCCGGGGCACGCTGTTTAACGGCGTTGCGTCGGGTACGGCAATCATCAACGAGCTTGGCGACGAGCATGTGAAAACCGGGAAACCTATTGTATACACTTCGGCGGACAGTGTGTTTCAAGTAGCCGCGCACGAGGAAGTGATTCCGCTTGAAGAACTTTATGCTATGTGCAAGACCGCGCGCGAAATGCTCGTGGGCGATTGTCTCGTGGGCCGGGTGATCGCGCGGCCGTTCGTCGGTACGAGCGGCGCTTATAAGCGCACCGAAAACCGCAAGGATTACGCCATTCCTCCCATAGCGACCACGGTGCTCGATTCGCTTTATGAAAAAGGGATTCCCACCATCGCCATCGGCAAAATTGAGGATATTTTCAACCGCAGCGGCATCAGCTTTATTGACCACGCGAAGAACAACCACGATGGTTTTGCCGCAACGCTCAAGCAAGTGCAAAGCGATACGGGCGGCTTTATCTTTACCAATCTTGTGGATTTTGACATGCTTTACGGTCATCGCAACGACGTGGAAGGCTATGCCTCTGCGCTTGAATGGGTGGATGAAAAACTGCCCCAGCTCCTTGACGCGATGCGTGAGGATGATATGCTCATCATTACCGCCGACCATGGCTGCGACCCCACTACCGCCAGCACCGATCATTCGCGTGAGCATATTCCTGTTGTGGTTTACGGAAAAAACCTTAAGGCGGGCGTAGACCTCGGAACACTTAAGAGCTTTTCTGACATCGGTTCTACGGTGCACGAATATCTGACCGGAAGCCCCTTTGCGGTTGGAACCTCTTTCTTGCCGAAGCTTCAAAAATAAGCGCCGGAAAGCACGCCGAAAAAGGCGTGAAACCGCCGCCGTTTCCCGAAACGATGATAAATCTCCCGCGCAGGTAATATACCTTAATAAGCAGGTATATGCGCGGGAGGTTTTTGTATGCGTATTCATGGGTTCAGAAGATGCGTGTCCCTTTTGACGGTCACGTTTTTGCTGATGTGCCTGCCTTTAGCGGTAGGCCGTGCGGAAACAGCTTTGGTGGATTTGAGCGGCGTAAAGACGGCATTTATTGCAGAGGCGACTTCCGGCCAGCTGGTGATGGAAAAGAATTCGAGCGAAAAAGCGAATGTCGCGGGTCTGACGCGGCTTCCAGCGCTCCTTTTGGTGTGTGAGCTTGTGGATGAAGGTGCGCTTGAGCCAACAACGGAAGTGACCATAAGTGAGGCCGCAGCGGCAGTAAAGGGGCCGACCGCATTTGTGGAGGCGTATGAGAAAATCGCCGCGGGCGAGCTTTTGAAGGCCGCCATCATGATCGGTGCGGGCGATGCGATTTACGCGCTTGCGGAGGCCGCAACGGGTTCGTCAGGCGCGTTTGCGGAACAGATGAACGAGAGGCTTGCGGAACTGGGCGTGAGCGCGACGTATACAAACATCACCGACGATGGAGTGCTTCTTAGCGCCGCGGAATTGGCGGCAATCGGCAGGGAAATCATAAGGAGTGCGACGTTTCGCAATTACGCAACCGTATATATGGATGAAATCGTGCATGAGAACGGTTCCGCTACGGAGCTTGTCAACTCCAACCGGATGATCCGCAACTCCACCGGCTGCGGCGGCGTAGGCACCGGTTCCTCCGATGCGGCTGGGTATTGCGGGGTGTTTTGGGTGCTGCGTGGAGATACGGGTTACATTTGTGTTGTGACGGGCGCGCAGAATTCAAACGCACGCTTTACGACTGCGCAGGCGATGGTAGAATACGCTTTTGGCGCATACAAAACCGTTACGCTCTCCAAAACCGGGCAGATCCTCGTTGAAAATGTGCCCGTAAAAGGAGGGGCGGAAATGTTTGTAAGCCTTGCCGCAAGAAACGACAATGTGCTCCTATTGAAGCAAAACGAAGAATATCAGGAGAAACGAAACGTGCCGGAAACGCTTTATGCACCGCTTCTGCAAACCGACGTAGTGGGCACGCTCGAGTATACGGACGGCGATGGCAATCTCATTGCGCTGGTAGAGCTTGTGCCTCACAAGGAAATCGCCCAAGCCGGCCTTTCGGATTTCATTCAGATGCTTTTTTTAAGCTTTTTGCACGCGTGACAAACCTGTGAAAGCGCTGCAAACAATTTGCCGTACCTCGTGCGACATTTGGCACCTTGCTTGCATGGGGCGGCGCGACAGCGTATAATAATGGAAAACGGCACGGGAGAACAACGAAAGATATGTTATCAAACCTGTTCAGCGCCGAAGCGCTGAAGCTTATGTTATACCGCGTTCCCGCGATTTTGATTGCGCTTTCTTTTCATGAGTTTGCGCACGCTTATGCCGCGTATAAAAAAGGCGATCCCACCGCGTACAACCTTGGTAGAATGACGCTCAACCCCTTGAGCCATCTTGACCCGTTCGGCATTTTAATGCTTCTTTTGGTCGGGTTTGGTTGGGCGCGTCCCGTTCCCATTAACCCACGGAACTTCCGCAACATGCGCCGCGATGAAATCATCGTATCGCTCGCAGGCGTTTTTACCAATTTTATTCTTGCTTTTGTAGCGACGGGCGTTTACGTGCTGGCGGCGTTTGTGTTTAACGTTAAAAATGAAATCGCTTTGAACCTGCTGCTTCCGCTCGTTACGATCAACTTGAGCCTTTGTATTTTCAACCTGATCCCCATTCCGCCGCTCGACGGGTACCATGTGCTTGAAAACCTTTTGATTCGCAGGGTGAACCCAAAATTTTTCCTGTATTTCGAGCGATACGGCAACTTTATCTTGATTGCGCTTCTTCTTACAGGTGCGCTTACGGGCTTACTTTCCACCGTCGTTTCAACGATCGTAAGCGGCTTTTTTACCTTTTACAGCTTGATTTTTGGACTGCTGTAATATGGCTTACGAGGTGCATCTTAAGCAGTTTGAAGGGCCGCTCGACCTGCTGCTTCACCTAATCGAGCAGGCCGAGGTTGATATTAAGGATATTTTTATTTCCGAAATCACCTCGCAATACCTTGCCTACATGCGAGGGCTGGACGAGCTGGATATGGATACGGCAAGCGAATTTATCGCGATGGCCGCAAACATCGTTTATATCAAATCCCGCTCACTTCTTCCAAAGCCTCCAAAGGAGGACGATGAGGAGGATCCGGAAGAAGCGTTGATCCGCCAGCTTACCGAATACCGCGCTTTCAAGCAGGCAAGCGCCATGCTTGACGAGCTTTGCAAGCAAGCCCAAGGCATCTTTACACGCCTTCCCGAGGAATTTGTGCTGCCGCCGCAAGAGGTCATTCTTACCGAAAGTTCTGTGGACGAGCTGCGGGAGGCTTTTTTTGCGGTGTTAAACCGTGAGATGCCGCAGCAGACCATAAGCCCGCTTGCGCAGCATGTGAATGCCGATCGGTTTACCGTGCGAAGGCAGCTTGTAAAGATACGGAAAATACTTTTAGAAAACAACACGATTGCATTCGAGGAGCTGTTTGAGGCGGGGTCACCCAAGCTTGAACGCATTGTTACGTTTATGGCGCTGCTGGAGATGCTTGTCTACGGAGAAATCCGCATCAAACAGCGAGCTCCGTTTGAACCCATTACGCTGATTGCCGGAAAGCTACTTGAGAACGATTCCGACATCGAATATGCCGACGAGCAGTAGGAGCCGCACATGAGCTACGACGAACGAATTTCCGCCATCGAATGTATTTTGTTTGTTTCAGGCGAGCCTGTTTCCACGGTGCAGCTTCAAAGGGCGCTCGGGGTGACGCAGATGGAAATTTTGCATCTGCTTGATACCATGGACAACCTATATAAAAGCGAGCAGCGCGGGGTTCTTCTGTACCGTACGGAGGAAACCGTGCAGCTTGTATCCAACAAAAAGTACGCATCCTATGTGGAGGAGCTTTTGCAGCCCGCGCAGACTAAGTCGTTTTCGCAGGCAATGCTTGAAACGCTTTCCGTGGTCGCTTACCGCCAGCCTGTGACCCGCGCAGAAATTGAAGCCGTGCGAGGCGTACGATGTGAATACTCCGTGAGCCAGCTCGTGAAGCTTGGCCTGATTCATGAGCTTGGGCGGAAGGATGCCGTCGGTCGCCCAATGCTTTTTGGCACGACCGATGCGTTTTTGCGTCAGTTTGGCATCTCCTCGATCAAGGATTTACCCTGCTACGAAACCTACCTTAAGAGCGATGAGGAAGCCGCTCAGGAAACGCTTGATCTTGCACAATAGGCAAGAGCAGGAACGCGGCAAACATATTTTTCCATACAATCGTAAAACCTAAGAACCGTACACCCAAGGAGGGCGGTATGGTTCATTTTGTTTTGCTCGCGCTTATTGTCGTTGCGGTCGTAGGCATACTCGTGCCGGTACGGCTGCGCTTTATGCTGCGCGTGGATAGCTTCCGCCCAACGTTTTCCGCGGAAGCGGCATTTTTTTACCGGTTGCTGCGGCTTCGTATCCACGGTTTTCTTGCATGCGCGGCGTTTGGTGAAACCAAGCTTTGGCTTGCCGTCAACGGTAAACCATATAAAAAAATAGAACCCAAGCCCAACGAACAAAAACCAAAAGAAAAAAAGGGCGGCGCTGCGGACGCAATTGTGCGGTCCATTTTAAAAAAGCGTGCCTTTGAGATGCTCCGGGTGAGGTGCCGGATCGGTATTGAGGAGGATGCGTATCACACGGTGCTTTTGTGCGGCGCATTGCGCATTCTTTTTAACGAGTTTTTTCGCATTTTTCTTCATGTGGAAAACGGGGAAGTTTCTGTTGCACCGGATTTTTCAAGTTCTGTTTTTTGGCTGAAAGTGGAAGGAATACTTACAATTCGTTCCACACAAATTATAACTGCTGCGCTTGGGCAGAGAAAAAAGCATAAGGAAGGAAACATCGAAAATGTCGCATCCGATTGAAAACATCATGCGAAGCACCATGGAACAGATAAAAGAAATGGTGGACGTCAATACCATTGTGGGAAACCCCATCATTACGGGGAAAGAAACGGTGATTCTCCCCGTTTCCAGAGTAAGCCTCGGCTTTCTTTCCGGCGGCGGCGAGTACTGTGCTGGAAACACGCCCGTAAAAAAATCCGGCAGCGAGCTTGATGGAGAGAAAGACCGGCTCCCCTTTGCCGGAACCTCAATTGCGGGCATGAGCATTACACCAGTCGCATTCCTCTCCGTAGCAGACGGAAAGGTAAAGGTGCTTCCCGCGCAGTACAACAGCATCATCGACCGGGCAATTGAAATCATTCCCGAATCCATCTGCATGGTGGGCAAGGTGATTGGCGGAGCTTGCTGCAAGAGCGATGAGAAGGATGAAATTTTCGACGAAGACGATTTGAGCGACTGATATGTGCGCATTGCCTACAAGAAGAATACTGTGTGCGCTGTGTGCGTTTGTGCTGCTGCTTGCGTTCCCGTTTCGAGCCTCTGCCGCCGAAGTGGATACGCAGGCGGCTTCCGCCGTTTTGATTGAAGCGAGTACAGGAAAAGTTCTTTACGCGAAAGCCGCGCATGAAAAGCTTCCTATGGCGAGCACCACCAAGGTGATGACCGCTATCTTGACGATTGAGCATTGCGCGCTTTCTGAGATGGCCACCGTGTCGAGGGAAGCATATGGTACGGAGGGGTCGAGCATTTATTTGGAGCTTGAGGAAAAAATCAGCGTGGAAGACCTTCTTTACGGGCTCATGCTTGCCTCGGGAAACGACGCAGCCGTAACGCTTGCCATCCATGTGGCGGGCAGCGTGGAGGCGTTTGCGCAGCTGATGAATGAAAAGGCGAAGGAGATTGGCGCGCTCAACACCAATTTTGTAACGCCAAACGGTCTGCACGACGGCGCGCATTACACAACCGCCTACGACCTTGCACTGATTTCTGCCTACGCTCTAAAAAACGAAACCTTTCAAACCATCGTCGGCACCACTTACCATAGAACCACCACCGGCAACCTTCAGCGCACCTTCAAAAACAAAAACAAAATTCTTTGGCAGTACGAAGGTGGCAACGGTGTAAAAACGGGGTATACGAAAGCTGCCGGAAAATGCCTTTCGTTTGCTGCGAAGCGGGACGGTATGCAGCTTGTGGGCGTAGTTCTCAACTGCCCGGATATGTTTAACAACGCCATACGTATGCTCGATTACGGGTTTGCAAATTATGAAATGGTGAAAGCCATTGGTGCAGGCGATGTAATCGCGCGCGCAAGGGTTGCGGCGGGCATAAAAAACGTGTTGGAACTTGTCGCAAGTGAAGATATAATGATACCAGTAGAAAAGGGTGCCAATGCTTCCATACAGTCCCGCGTTGTGATTGATGAAGGCATTCACGCGCCAATTCTCGCGGGAGATAAGCTCGGTTCCGTTGAATTATATGAGGGCAACAAGCTTCTTGCGGTTCGGCCGCTCGTGGCAAAAGATGGCGTGGATGTGGCGGATTTCGGGTTTTATCTCGACAAACTGTTCGGCAGATGGACCGCTTAAACCCAAATCGGCTTTTGTGCGCAGGAGGCGCGGGGGACGCGGTTCGTGCGCTTTTTTTATGAAAGAAAAGAGGTTGGGGATTTTATGCGGTTACAAAAATTTATGGCGGATGCGGGGGTGGCTTCCCGCCGCAAATGCGAGGAACTGATTGCCGAGGGGCGTGTGAGCATAAACGGAGAAGTCGCATTGATCGGCGCGCAAGTTGATCCCGGAAAAGACGAGGTCCTTTTGGATGGCAAGAAAATTGAGGCTAAGGCGGCGCGCGTGGTGATTGCTTTCAACAAGCCACGCGGCGTGTTTTGCACCGTTAACGACCCACAGGGCCGAAGAACCGTGATGGATTACTTCAAGGATCTGCCGTACCGGTTGTATCATGTGGGCAGGCTCGACTGCGATTCGGAAGGGCTTCTTTTTATGACCAACGACGGGGATCTTGCCTACAAGCTGATGCATCCCAAATTTCAAATCGAAAAGACCTATTATGTGGTTACCGACGGCATACTCACCAACAACGAGGCGGAGGCGCTTGAAAGAGGCGTGCTTCTGGAGGATGGTATGACAGCACCCGCGCGCTTAAAGCCCGCCGCACAGAAACAGGAGGGGACAACGGCGTTTTTTATTACCATCCATGAAGGGCGCAATCGCCAGGTCAGGCGTATGCTTGAAGCGGTGGGGCACCGGACGCTCCTTTTGAGGCGCGTGAGCGTCGGCAACGTGCAGCTTGAAGGCATGAAAACTGGCAGCTGGCGCTTTTTGAGTGCGGAGGAGGTCAAAAACCTCGAGGGCGTTTTAAGTGGAACGGATCAATAGTATTTTTTTTGACTTTTTTGTAAGATGCGCGCAGGAAAAATGGGGGATACCGCGAATATAAGAAATTGGGCTTATTTGAAAGATGTATTCTTTCAAATCACTGCTTATTTATAACACTTATATCATCGGCTAAACAATAAGCATATCTTATAAGAAGGGAGGCGTTCCTATTTGAGCATTGACATCGGCTTGGCTGTAATTCTTATCATTGCCGCGTTTATTATCGGTTTGTTGATTGGCCGCTCCGGAAAATCATCCGGCAGCTTAGAACAACGCGAATCGAGTACCGAACATGAAAAAACGCATGGTGATGTTACGGCTTACGAGCCTGTGCCCTACGCGCCGGATACGATAGACCGCGGCCGGTTTGACGCGGCGGTTGCTGCCGCCATAGCCTCGTACCTTGGCGAAGATGTTTCCGGTTTGCGCATCCATTCGGTAAAATCGCTTTCACGCAAAGCTATGCCGCGCCAACCTATGGTTGCGGCGATCAGCGCAGCGATCGCGACTGTTATGGGTACCGACGTATCGGGGCTTCGCATCCGTTCCATCCGGCGCATCGGCGCAGCCGCGCCAAACAGGCAGCAGATGGTGGCTGCCATTTCGGCGGCAATCGCAACCGCCATGAACACGGAAATCGACGGTTTACGCATCCGTAGCATTAAAAAAATATCTTAAATTGATGAAGGAGGCAACAACATGCGCAAATTTATCGTCAACGTAAACGGTTCTTCCTATGAAGTGGAAGTAGAAGAGATCTCCGGTGTGTCCGCTCCTGTCGCCCCTGTACAGGCTGCCGCTCCGGCACCCGTCGCCGCTCCTGTCGCGCCCAAGGCTTCCGCCGATGCGAAGGGTAGCCCCATTGTGGCTCCCATGCCCGGCACCATTGTTGATGTAAAGGTCGCCGTGGGCGATCAGGTCAAAAAAGGCAAGGTCATTCTTGTTCTTGAGGCCATGAAGATGGAAAACGAAGTTCTTGCCGACCGCGACGGCGTGCTCACCGCGCTCAACGTGGCGAAGGGCTCTAACGTGAAATCCGGCGATACGCTCTGCCTGATCGGCTAAGCATTTGGCCGCGCTTCCGATTTCGAAGGGAAGCGCAAAAAATATCGAACAAGGAGGTTGTATCATGGCCGGCAAGAAACTTTTGATAACGGATACCATTCTGCGCGATGCACACCAGTCGCAGGCCGCGACGCGCATGCGCACCGAAGATATGCTCCCTGCCTGCGAAATACTCGACAGCATCGGGTACTACTCGCTGGAATGCTGGGGCGGTGCCACATTCGACTCCTGCCTGCGCTTCCTCAATGAGGATCCGTGGGACAGGCTCAGGAAGCTGAGAAAAGCTTTGCCCAACACGAAGCTCCAAATGCTGTTCCGTGGCCAAAACATACTCGGTTACAAGCATTATGCCGACGACGTGGTAGAGCAGTTCTGCCGCAAGGCGATTGAAAACGGCATTGACATCATCCGCATTTTTGACGCGCTCAACGACATTCGAAACCTTGAAGCCGCTATCAAATACACCAAGAAATACGGCGGCATCTGCGAACCCGCCATCAGCTATACCATAAGCCCCGTTCATAACGAGGATTATTTTGTGAAGGTCGCAAAAGAACTCGTTCAAATGGGTGCGGACACGATCTGCATCAAGGATATGGCAAACCTGCTGCTGCCTTATGACGCGTATTCCCTCGTGAAACGCCTGAAGGCGGAAGTGAATGTGCCCATCCACCTGCATACCCACAATTCTACCGGTACCGGCGACATGACCTACCTCATGGCCGTGCAGGCCGGCGTGGACATTGTGGACTGTGCGCTGTCACCTTTGGGCAACGGTACAGCACAGCCTGCGACCGAGCCTTTGGTTGCGACACTTAAGGGTACCGAGTACGATACCGGCTTGGATCTTACCAAGCTTTCGGAGGCCGCCAAGCATTTCCGCAAGGTAGCCGAAAAACTCAAGGCCGAGGGCTTCCTCGACCCGAAAGTGCTCAATGTAGATACCAACACCCTCATGTACCAGGTTCCCGGCGGCATGCTTTCCAACCTCATTTCGCAGCTCAAGCAAGCCAATGCCGAGGATAAGTACTACGATGTGCTCTCGGAAATCCCGGTTGTCCGCAAGGACTTTGGCTATCTGCCGCTCGTTACGCCCACCAGCCAGATCGTAGGCTCACAGGCGGTGCTCAACGTGCTCAACGGCCGTTATAAGAGCTTCACCAAGGAGTCCAAGGCGATTATGAAGGGCGAATACGGCAAGGTGCCCGGCGAGGTCAACGAGGAAGTGCGCAAGCTTGCTATTGGCGACGAAGAGGTAATCACCTGCCGCCCGGCCGACTTGCTTTCTCCCGAGCTCGATAAATACCGTGAGGAAATCAAGGATTTTATGCAGCAGGAAGAGGACGTGCTCAGTTACGCGCTGTTCCCGCAGGTTGCCATGAAGTTCTTTGAAAACCGCAAGAAGGCTGCGGAAGGCCCCAAGGAAGAGCCCGTTGCCGCACCTGCTCAACCGGCCGCACCCGTTGTGCCCGCTCCCGCACCTGCCGCGCCCAAGGCTCCCGAAGGCGTGCGCGTACTTTACGTGGAAGATCTGAGCATCGTATAACAACAGTAAAAACAAAGGCCGTCCGGTTTAATAACGCCGGACGGCTTTTTGCTATTGATAGAGAAATTCGATTTTACTTAAATACCCATTTCCTGTTTCACTTGCGCAAAACATTGCACGGCAAAGTCCAAATCATCTTTCGTATGACCGGCCGAAACCTGCGTGCGGATGCGCGCTTTGCCCATCGGAACCACAGGATAGCTGAAGCCCACCACATATACGCCTTTTTCGAGCATGCGCGCCGCAAATTCGGAAGCAATGCGCGCATCGTAGAGCATGATCGGCACGATGGGGTGCGTGCTTTCCGGCACGTCAAAACCGAGCTTTTTAAGGCTCTGGCGGAAATATGCCGTGTTCTCATGCAGCTTATCGCGAAGCGCGGTGGATTCGGTAAGCATTTCAAGCACCATTAAGCTTGCCGCACAAATGGCGGGTGCAACGGTGTTGGAAAAAAGATAGGGGCGGGAGCGCTGGCGCAAAAGATCCACAATCTCCTTGCGCGCCGCGGTGTAGCCGCCGCTTGCGCCGCCCATGGCCTTGCCGAGCGTACC
>JAEZGQ010000194.1 GCA_023416895.1 Bacillota bacterium
CTCCCCTATCAAAACTCCACCAAAAGCAAAAGCACCCCTTTGGGGTGCCTTTGTTTTTGGTGGAGGCGAGGGGAGTTGAACCCCTGTCCGAAAACCTGTTGGCAAGACTTTCTACGAGCGTAGCCTATGTTTTAAAATTCCCTCTGCGCGGCTCCCATGGGCAGGATCCGCGTTTTGGTAGCTTCATAAAATCCCACATGCCGCAAAGCTTGAGCATGCTGGTTCCCCACCTTAATGACGCCCGTATCCGCCGTCGTGGGCAACTGCGGGCGGACGCGTCACTGCTTACGCAGCGACGGGTACGAAATTAGCTTCGTCAGTTAGTTTTTATTTTCCCGCTTTTTTCGAAGCGCGGGGCTTCGGCTCGCTTATCCGGCTTCCACGATCCCCGTCGAAACCATTTACGCCCCCATGAAAATGGGGGTTCTGCCGCGCTTTTATGCGGCAGGCAATTATGATAGCACAGTTTTACGCAAACCTCAATCTGTATTTTTCATCCTGCGTTCCATGTCGCGTTTCGCGTCGCGCTCGGCCATGTCGCTTCGCTTGTCGTAAAGCTTTTTGCCCTTCGCCACGGCAAGCTCCATTTTCACAAGGCCGTCTTTGAGGTAGAGCTGCAACGGAATGAGGCTGTAACCATCCGCCTGCGTAAGCGACTGGAGCTTTAAAATTTCGCGTTTGTGCAAAAGAAGCTTCCGCTTACGAAACGGATCGCGGTTGAAAATGTTCCCCTGCTCGTAAGGGCTTACGTGCATCCCAACGATGAACGCCTCGCCCCCTTTGACCTGTGCGTAGGAATCCTTGAGGTTTACCTTTCCCGCGCGGATGCTTTTGACTTCCGTGCCCACGAGCGAAATACCGCACTCATAGGTATCCTCAATAAAATATTCGTGGCGCGCCTTTCGGTTTTCCGCCACGCGGCGCACGCCCTTTTGAACCGGCAAGCGCGACACCCCCTTTCAACCATCCCTGTTTTTTGTGGCTACATTATCCTACCACGTTTTCGCTTTCTTTTCAACGGCGCGGCGCTTGGAGCGCTGCGCATACGGCTTATCTCCTGCTTTGCTTTTTCCTCGGCGCTTTCCTCCGCCTTTTTCGCCTGCGGATGCGCTTTTCGCAGTGCCTTTGGCCGTTCTCCCGCCCTGACCCTGCGCGCGCGGCTCCTTTGTGGAAGCTCTTTTGGCTCCATTCAAAACCTTTTTTTCCGCGCCGGAAGATGTAGCTAATACAAAGCTGATGTTTGCGTTTTCCATATCCACACCAGCAACGCGCACCTCCACCTCGTCACCGAGGCGGTAGGTTTTGCCGGTGCTTCGGCCAACGATGCGGTAGTTCTTTTCGTCGCAGATGTAATAGTCTCCCTCAATGGAAGCGATGCGCACCATGCCCTCCACAGTGTTGGGAAGCTCCACATAAAAGCCGTACTGCGTTACGCCGGAAATGATGCCGCGTTCCGTTTCGCCGATGCGGCCTTGCATGTACTCGCACTTTTTCAAGTTATCGGCCATGCGCTCGGCCTCGACGGCCGCCACCTCACGCTGGGAGCAATGCTGCGCTGCCTGCGGCATCCATGCCGCCCAATGCCCCGCACGGCGCTTTGAGATGCCGCCATGGAGCGTTTCCTTTACGATGCGGTGCACAACAAGATCCGGATAACGACGGATGGGCGAGGTAAAGTGGCAGTAATGCTCCGCCGCAAGCCCGAAGTGCCCAAAGTTATGCTCGCTGTAACGCGCCTTTTTGAGCGACCTGAGTGTTACGCGGTTGACCACATTTTCCTCCGGCGTGCCCTTTACGCGGTTGAGAAGTTTTTGGTAATTCATCGGCCGCACCTCGCCATGGGTTTTGATGCCGTAGCCAAGCGTTTCAAGAAATGCCGAAAGCGCCGTGAGCTTTTCCTCGTCGGGTGTTTCATGCACGCGATACATAAAAGGAAGGTTCAGCTTGGCGATATGCCCCGCCACTGTTTCGTTGGCGACGAGCATGAATTCCTCGATCATACGGTTGGCCTCGCCGCGTTCGCGAAGGCTTACGCCTTGCGCGCGCCCCGAAGCATCGAGCAGGATCTTCGCCTCATCAAGGTCAAAGTCAATGCTGCCGCGGCGCACGCGCCGTGCGTTTAAAAGCCGCATCAGCTCGCGCATTTCAAGAAGCATCGATGAAACATCCTTATATTCCTCTAAAAGCGCCGCGTCGCCCTCAAACATAGCGTTTACCGCGTCGTACGTCATACGGTACACGGTCTGAATCACGGTTTCCGCCATGCGGTAGGAAGTCACCTTCCCCTCCGCGTCAAGCTCCATGATGCACGAAAGCGTAAGCTTCGGCTCCTTTTCGTTGAGCGAGCAAACGCCGTTGCTGACATCCGGCGGGAACATGGGCAGCACGCGGTCGGGGAAATAAACGCTCGTGCCGCGCTTATACGCTTCTTTGTCGAGCGCGCCGCGCTCGGCGATGTAATGGCTTACATCCGCAATGTGCACGCCGAGGCGGTAGCCGCCGTTTTTCAGGCGCGTCAAGGAAACCGCATCGTCAAGGTCCTTCGCGTCCGCACCATCAATGGTAATGACGCGCTCGTTTCGCAAGTCCTCACGGCGGGCAATCTCCTCCTCGGGAACGGGTGCGTTGAGGCTTTGCGCAAGCCTTAAGGCTGCCTTGGGAAAGCTGTCGGGCAAATCAAGCCTGCGGATTACCGAGAGGATGTCCGTACCTGCGGCATATTTGTTGCCGAGCACCTCCACGATTTTTCCTTCAAGCGGCCGGTTTCCTTCCGGGTAGCCGATGATTTCCGCAACCACCTTTTCACCGGATTTTGCGGTTTTCTCTAGCCCGGTGGGAATGATTACGTCGTAGCCGATTTTGGTTTCATCCGGCACCACATAGCCGCCGCCAAGCCCATCGGGGCGGAAGGTGCCAACCACGCGGGCGTTCATGCGTTCCGCAATGAACACGACTTCCGCTTCCTTTGCACCGCGAGGGCTTTCGCCCGTTTCGCGCACCCATACCCTGTCGTTGTGCATGGCGCCGTTCAAAGCTTCCCCGGGCAGGAACATATCCCCCCCGCCGTTTTGCGGTATAAAGAAGCCAAAGCCGCGCGCGTTGCCCTGTACGCGGCCCAAGGTAAGGCCGAGCTGCTCAGGAAGCGCCAGCTTGCCCTTTTTTGTCAAGAGCGCTTCTCCTTGCTCCAAAAGTGCATCGATCTCACGGTCGAGTTCTTCTGCGTCGCCGCCGATGATGCTAAAAAGTTCTTCCGGTGAGGCGGGGCGCCTTAAGCGGCGCAGCGCCGAAATTACGGTTTGTTGTTCCAATGTATATCCTTTCTTTCCTTAAAAAAATACGGCATGCCGCATGCGGCACGCCGTAGGTGAATTCGTAAAAACTTCAGCCAATAATCATCATGGCAATGGCGAGAAGCGCCATAACGCTGCCAAGTATGATCGTGAGCTTTTGAAGCTTCGCTTCCTTGCTTGCTGCACGGCCGCGCGCGGTAAACGACGAGGTCTCTCCGCCATAAGCGGCACCTAGACCGGCGCTTTTGACCTGCTGTAACAACACGACGGTAACCAAACCAACCGCGACGATGATGAGGACTATGTTTATGATGATCTTTAAAGCATCCATTGTATGCATTACCTCCGTGATTGACTGCAAGCGGTATTATATCATGCGCTAAAAAAAAGCGCAAGCAAATTAAAAAAGGAATTGTTCGCTCGAAAAATGAGTCTTTTGGGGTTTCTTTGCGTGCTGCGCGCATTTTTCTTTCCCCTCGGGCGGGCGGAAAGGAACCGTTCTTCCCGCCCGAAGGGTGTGTTTTAAGGTAAAGGTTATTTTACAAGTAGGCTTTCGCCAGTCATGGAAAGGGGCTTTTCCATGCCCATAAGCGCAAGCATGGTGGGTGCAAGGTCACTCAGGCGGCCGCCATCGCGAAGCTTCGCGTTTTTGTTGCCCTCGTCCACAAGAATCACCGGTACGGGGTTTGTGGTGTGCGCAGTGAAGGGCGTTACACCGTCGTCGTCAAGCATCTTTTCGCAGTTGCCATGATCGGCAGTAATGATCGCCCTGCCGCCCGCTTTCAAAATAGCGTCTACCACTTTGCCGGCGCATTCATCCACCGCGTGAACCGCCTTGACGGCGGCTTCCATCACACCGGTGTGGCCGACCATATCGGGGTTGGCAAAGTTTAAAATCATCACATCGTAGTTGCCGCTTTCGATGCGTTTCACGGCCTCGTCGGCCACCTCGTAGGCACTCATTTCGGGCTTCATATCGTAGGTGGGCACCTTGGGCGAGGGGATGAGCGCCCTGTCCTCTCCCTCGTTGGGCGTTTCCACGCCGCCGTTGAAGAAGAAGGTCACATGCGCATACTTCTCGGTTTCCGCAATGCGAAGCTGGGTTTTGCCGTTTGCCGCAAGGTACTGCCCAAGCGTATCATCGAGACCTTCGGGCTTAAATGCCACATGAAGCTTATCCCCAAAGGTCTTGTCGTACTGCGTCATGGAGACGTAGTAGATCGGGAAAAAGCCAAAGCGCCGTTCAAAGCCGTTGAAGTCCTCAAAGATGAAAGCACGGGTGATTTCACGCGCGCGATCGGGGCGGAAATTAAAAAAGATCACGCTGTCGTTGGCGCTGATTTTTGCCGTGGGCTTTCCATCCTTGGTGATTACCACGGGCACCACGAATTCATCGGTCACGCCGTTGTCGTAGGAGTGCTGCATGGCCTCCTCCGGGCAGGTTTCAAAAACGCCCTCCCCGTAGGCAAGCGCTGCATACGCCTTTTCCACGCGCTCAAAGCGATTGTCGCGATCCATGGCGTAATAGCGCCCCATGAGGGTGGCGATTTCGCCGCAGCCAATTTTGTTGAGCTGCTCGCTCAACTGGTGCACATAGCCCTTGCCACTTTCGGGCGGCACGTCGCGGCCATCCATAAAGCCGTGAATGTACACCTTTTTAAGGCCCTTCATTTTGGCGAGCTTCACAAGCGCCACAAGGTGGTCGATGTGGCTGTGTACGCCGCCGTCGCTCAAAAGCCCCATCAGATGCAGCGCGGAATCGTGCTTTTTGCAGTTTTCCACCGCACCCAACAACTCTTTTTTCTCGAAGAACTCACCCTCGCGGATGGCCTTTGTGATGCGCGTAAGCTCCTGGTAAACAATGCGCCCCGCGCCGATGTTGAGGTGTCCCACCTCGGAGTTACCCATTTGCCCGTCGGGAAGGCCTACCGCCTCGCCCGACGCGTCAATTCTTGTATGCGGATATTCGTTCCAAAGCCGCGCCACGTTTTTGGCGCCATCTACGGATATTGCGTTGTTCTCACCTGCAACTGTGCAGCCAAACCCGTCAAGGATGATAAGGGCCGTAAGCTTTTTCATAGTTACCTCAAAAGTTGACGACTTTGGAGAAGTCCGCCGCCTTGAGGCTCGCGCCGCCGATGAGACCCCCGTCGATCTCGGGCATGGACATAAGCTCCGTGGCGTTTGCGGCGTTCATGCTGCCGCCGTACTGAATGCGAACCGCTTCAGCCGTGCTTGCCCCGTAAAGAGCGCGCACCGCTTCACGGATTACTGAAATGGTTTCGTTTGCCTGCTCCTTGGTGGCGGTTTTGCCGGTGCCGATGGCCCAAATGGGTTCGTAAGCGATGACGAGCTTTTCAACCTCGGCCGCGGAGATACCATCGAGCGCAAGGTTCACCTGCGCGGTCACGAGCGCGTCGGTTTCGCCGTTTTCACGCTGCGCAAGCGATTCGCCCACGCAAATGATGGGGATAAGCCCCGCCGCAAGCGCGGCCTTCGCACGCTTGTTGACGGTTTCGTCGGTTTCGCCGAAGTATTGCCTGCGCTCGCTGTGGCCGATGATGGCGTATTCAACGCCGATCTCCTTGAGCATGATGGCGCTCACCTCGCCGGTAAATGCGCCCTTTTCTGCCCAGTGCACGTTTTGCGCGCCAAGCTTTACGTTGGTGCCCTCAAGAAGGGGTTTTACATCCGCAAGATCCACAAACGGCGGGCATACAACAACTTCGCATTTCGCATCCTTCACAAGGGGAAGAAGCTCCGAAACGAGGGCTTTCGCCTCGCTCGGGGTCATATTCATTTTCCAGTTGCCTGCAATTACGGGTTTACGCATCGTAGAGAATTCTCCTTTTTATTTATCGTTGAGCGCTGCCACGCCGGGAAGCTCGATGCCCTCGAGGTACTCAAGGCTCGCGCCGCCGCCGGTGGAAATGTGAGTCATTTTTGAGGCAAAGCCGAGCTTTTTCACCGCGGATGCAGAGTCGCCGCCGCCGATGATGGTAGTGCCGCCGCATTCCGCACAGGCGCGCGCCACGGCCTCGGTTCCCTTGGCGAAGGGCTTCATCTCAAATACACCCATGGGGCCGTTCCAAATGACGGTTTTTGCATCCGCAATGGCATCCGCAAAGAGCTTGTTGGTTTTTTCGCCGATGTCCACGCCGATCCAGCCTTCGGGCATCTTGTCGATGTCCACGGTTTTGTATTCCGCATCCTCGGCAAAACGGTCGGCAATCACGGTATCAAGCGGCAAAAGAAGCTGTACGCCGCGCTTTTTCGCGTCGGCCATAAGCTCTTTAGCAAGCTCGATGTTTTCCGCATCCAAAAGCGACTTTCCGATTTCATACCCCTGTGCCTTTACAAAGGTGTAGGCCATGCCGCCGCCGATTAAAAGCCTGTCGCACTTGGTGAGAAGGTTTTTGATGACGCCGATTTTGTCGGATACCTTTGCGCCGCCCAAAAT
>JAEZGQ010000212.1 GCA_023416895.1 Bacillota bacterium
CACCGGCGGTCACAAAATTGACCATGCACGCCTTTGCGCCCTCGTCAACAAGAAGCTTTGCGGTTTCGCGCATTTTCTTGGGGCGCGTGGTGATGTTGGGAATATAAACGGGCATGCGGCCTTTTTCTTTTTTTACCTGTTCGGCGGCCTTTGCGTAGGCACGCACGCGCTCCAATACGCTGAGGATGGGTATCTCCGAAAGCACCTCGTCGTCTTTGATCATATCGACCCCGCCCATGGCGGATTCAAAGAAAAGCTTTGCACCCTCAAGCGCCGTGTAGCCGATGCAGGGCTTGATCATGTTCAAAACCAAAGGCCTATTATAAACGCCCGTTACGGCACGCACGCCTTCGACGGAAAGCGCAGGACCGCGGTAGGAGGAAAGCGCCTGTTCGGTAAAGCTCACGTCGAGAAGCTTGACCATAAGCGCGGTAGAAACGTCGTTTCCCACGAGAGCGGTCTGCATCATGGCGAAGCTGTTTTTGAAGTTGTGCGCAGGAAACGCCACGCGCAAAAGCGCAGCCTTTGGCTCGCAGGGAACAAGCTCAAGCGAAAGCACCCTCGCCTGATACCCGCTAACCATCGCGTCCGTAATGCCCGGAAGGTGGATCCAAGTACCTACCGTTTGTCCTACGGCAAATTTGCCCGCACGGGAAAGCGCGTCGGCCTCGGTGATGCCGGAAACCAGATAAGAGGCGATCACATAATCGCCGGAATGGATGTTTTCCTCGTTGTCGAACGGAAACTCAAAATACATGGCTTCCTCCGTTTATAAAAGCGCTTTCATCTCGTCTGCCGCGACGCGGCTGAACGCCGCGTCAAACAGGTGGCAGTCGAGCTCCACACGCTTGATTTCATGTTTAAGCTCCCTGCGGAGCGTATCGAAAATAGCTGCGTCCACCGCGGGGTCGTACAGGGGTTCTCCCGCGCGCGTTTCGCTTCGTAAGCCGCCAAGCGGCAGAAGCACCGTGAGTTTGCCCGTATGGGCATTGAGGCGTTCGGCCATAAGCCTTGCGCCGCGCACCGCCTCGTCGGGCAGTAGTTTTATGTGCGCGATGTCCTTGTTGTGCAAGACGTATTTGCGTTGCTTCGGATTGCCGATTACGCCCTCTAGGAATTCCTTTGCAGGGAAATCCACAAAGTCCATACCACCCGGTGCGACCACCGTGGGGATGCCTTTTTTCGCGGCGGCACAAAGCCTGTTTTTCGCGCCTGCGGAAAACCCTCCGCCAAACACATCCTGCGATATGATCTCGTGCGGGCAAAGGTCAAACGCAGCGCTGATGCTCCCATCGAGAATGAGGCTTTCCATACAGCGCCCACCGACGCCTGTTGAATGGAAGGTCACCACGCTGAACCCGTCGTTTTCCAAAAGTTTTACGGCATTTGCAATGCCGTCGTTTGTCGCGCCCATCATGGTGGCAGCGATGAGCGGCTTTGTTGGCGCAAGCTTTTCGCCCGCAAACATCACCATACCCATTACGGCGGCGCCTGCGTTTTTCAAAACCGTTTCGGTGATGGGGTTGATCCCCGCAATGTCCGCAACAGAGGGCATTACGGTAATGTCCTTCTCCCCTACCAAAAGCTCGAACGGGCGGTTGCCGCAGGCGACTGTGGAAAGAAGGAATTTTGGGATGCCGATCGGGAGCGTCCTTAGCGCGCTTGCAGCCATGGTGGAGTTTTGAAGCCCGCCGATGCCGATTGCGCCGTGGATGCGACCTTTCGCGTAAAGTTCACTTACAACGTTTGTAACCCCCGCCTCCATGGCGGAGATCGCTTCCGCCCTGGAGGTGGTGGTCCAAACCTTTTCAATGGTGCTGCCGCCCGCGCGCGCCACATCGGCCGCACTTATACCCGCGGCGTATTGGTAGCCGCCGCGTGAGGAAATGTCGATGGTAAGCGCTTCGAAGCCGCCGCGCTCCATCATGGCGCGCAATAGCTCCATTTCAACCATTTTCGTATTAGCGCAGGCGATGATGGCGATGGTTTTCTTCATGGCGGCAGGCACACTTTTCCTTTCGGGGTTTTATTTACCCAGGCCGAACACCGGGGTCTTTTCCATACGGTTCAAAAGCTCGGTTTCGTGCGTCAGAAGGATTTTATCCAAGCCTTCGGCGCGTTCCTTGGTGATCTCAAGGCTCTTCCAGCACTCCACGATGTTTGCAAAGCGGCCCGGAGGCGTTACGGTGTAGCCGATTTCGGGAATGGGGTTGAAGTTTGCAAGGCGGAAAGCTGAGTCGCCGCCGAGGATGTAACGGCCATCGAGCGTATCGACTTCGATGGACATATGTCCGGGGGAATGACCAAAGGTTTCAAACGCGCGCACGCCGGGAACGATTTCCGCTTCGCCGCGGCAGGTATCCACCTTGATGTTTTCAAACGGACGCACCACGCCGAGGAAGGGGTGCTCATAGCTCTTGTAGTAAAGGGGAATCGGATCGAGCGCGAACGCGTACTCCCTTTCGTGTGCGATGAAGGTGGCGTTCTTAAAATATTCCATATAGAAAATATGATCCCAGTGCATATGGGTAAAGAGAACATAGTCCACATCCTCGCAGCGGATGCCGAGCTTTGCGAACTGCTCATAAATCGCCTGATCGGGCTCCTGCCAGGAACCGGGATGATGGTACTTATCGGCGCGCTCCGTCCATGCCATACCCGTATCCACAAGGATTTTTTTGCCGTTGCCCTCGATGAGGAAGGTCAAAACAGGCAGGGCTTCCTTTTCATCCTTGATGTTGGGGACGTATTTGTGTACGGAATGGTGATAATGATACTGCTTGGGGTATGTGGGTACATAGCCCGTGTTGATGGGACGAATGGTAAAATTGGCCATTTGGGGAACCTCCATATAAAGTCATTTCTGCCCCGCGAGGGCAAGTGCTTACATACGAGAAAGCTTCTCGCGTTTGCCGCGTGTAAAAATGTCGAGCCACACCATGAGGATGATCACGATGCCAACCGCCATCTGCTGCAGGTCGCTCGAAACCCCCACAACGTTGATGACGTTCATGATGATGGTCAAAACCAAGGCGCCGATCACGGTGCCGAAAATGCCGCCCTCGCCGCCAAGAAGCGAAGTACCGCCCATGACGACTGCCGCAACGATCTGCAAACCGTAGGAGTTGCCCATGTTTGCATCCGCCGCGTTGAGGCGCGCCGTGAGCACGATGCCGCCGATTGCCGCCGTGATGCCGCAAATGGCGTAGGCCTGAAGCGTAACAAGAATGTTCCTGGCGGCGCTATATCGAGCCGCATAGGGGTTGCTGCCGAGCATGTAAATGTTGCGCCCAAGCGTGGTTTTTTGGAGCACGAAATATAGAAGGATCGTAAGCACCAGACCGATGATGACCGGCACGGGCATAATCCCTACATAGCCCACGCCGATGGGAGTGAAGCCGCGCGGCAGGTCGTAAATGACCTTGCCCTGCATAACGATTACGGAAATACCGGATACCAGCATGTTGGTGCCGTAGGTGGCCACAAACGGCGGAAGCTTTAAAACACCCACCAAAAGGCCGTTTAAAACACCCACCGCCGCGCCTACGAGAAGCCCCGCGAGGATGACGAGCGGAATGGAAACCTCCATCAACAGAAGCTGCGCCACGGTGCAGCCAACAAGCGCCGCCGTGCTGTTGACGGAAAGGTCGATGCCGCTTGTAAGCACCACCGCCGTAAGGCCGGAACTTAAAATGAACAGCACGCTCGCCTGACGTAAAACGGTGATGAGGTTATCGCCTGTAAGGAACGAGGAGCTCAAAAGCGTTGCGATGAGCATCACAACCACCAGTACGGTCACGCTGATGGCATATTTTGATTGCAACAGATAATTGCCTACTTTTCGTGTCATATGCGCACCTCACTCCTCCTGCCTGCGTTTGATGTAAGCGTCCAGAACGATGGCAAACAGCACCACGACGCCGATGATGGCGGTTTGATAGATGGACGAAACGTTCATCATCACAAGCCCGCTCTTGAGGATTTGGATGAGGAGCACACCAAACACCGTACCGCCTACCCCACCGCGCCCTTCGCGCATGGAGGTGCCGCCCAAGAGAACCGCAGCTACGGAGTTGAACTCAAAGCCGTTGCCCACAATGGGGTTGCCGCTTTCCACGCGGCACGCAAGCAAAAAGCCAGCGATGGCCGTCATAAAGCCGGTATAGGTAAACGCCTGTATGGTAGCGGTATTCACGCTATACCCTGCGACCTTGAGCGATTCGGGGTTGCCGCCCATGCTGATGACGCGCGCACCAAAGCGTGTGTACTTAAGAAGCACGTAGGTAAGAAGGAAGCAGCCGATTGCGATCCAGATGATGAACGGCACGCCAAGCGCTGTTCCCTTGGAAATGATTTTGTAAATATCGTGCTTGAAATAGACAGATGAACCATCCGAGGTAACAAGCGCGATGGAGTTTAAAATGTTTTGCATCCCGAGTGTAGCAATAAACGGCGGCAGCTTCATTTTGGAGACGATTACGCCGTTTAAAAAGCCTGCAAACACCGAACCCGCCATGGCAAGCGCAAGCGCCGTCCCAAGCGGTAGGTTCTTTTGCATGAGAACCACCCATACAACCGTCATCATGTTGAGCGAGGCGCCAAGCGAAAGGTCGGTGCCCTGCATCAAAACGATAATGGTCTGCCCGCACGCAACCACAAAAAGCGGCGATGCCTGCACGGCGATGGATAGAAAGTTGCTTGCAGTGAAGTAGTTCTTCGTGTTGAAGCCAAAGAATATCAACATCACAAGAACCATCCACACCGCGGGTGGGATCGAGCCGACGCGTTTTTTCAAAGACATTGCTTTCATGCGAGCGCCTCCTTCCCAAGTACCATGATGCGGCCGATGTCTTCCAGCGAACATTCGCCGCGCTTCACTTCGGCGATAATGCCGCCATCCTTCATGATATAAAGCCTATCGGACATGCCGATGACCTCCTGCATTTCCGAGGAAATCATCAAAATCGCCTTGCCTTCGGCAGCGAGCCTATCCATAAGTGCGTAAATTTCCATTTTCGCGCCCACGTCGATGCCGCGCGTTGGCTCGTCGAAGATGATCACGTCGGACTTGGCGCTGAGCCACTTGGCGATAACCACCTTCTGCTGGTTGCCGCCTGATAGCTGACCGACGGGGCGAACCACGTCGGGCGTACTGGTTTTGAGAAGCTTCACATAGTCCTCGGCGATCTTACGGGTTTTCTTTTCAGAAACGATGCCACGCGGAAACACGTTCTTGAGGCTTACCGCTACGGTGTTCCACGCGATGGATGCCTTGAGGGCAAGCCCAAAGCGCTTTCTGTCTTCCGGCAAAAGGCCAAGCCCGTTTTCCACGATGTACGAGGGGCTTTTTCCGGTAATGTCCTTGCCGTGCAGGTATACTCTGCCGCCTGAGGGCTTGTCGATGCCGAATATAAGGCGCGCCATCTCGGTGCGGCCGGAGCCCACAAGCCCCGCCATGCCCACGATCTCACCCCGGTTGACGACAACGGAGCAATTCTTCACGCGGCCTTTTTTATCGCAAAGCGCTTCGGTTTTGAGCGCCTCGCCGTTGTGCTCGTTTTTGGTGCGCACATAAACCTGCGAAATATCCCTGCCGACCATGAGGTTTACAAGCTCCTCGTCTGTAAGTTCCCCTACCTTGATCGTGCGGATGAACTTACCGTCGCGAAGCACGGTGATACGGTCGCCGATGCGGTGATATTCCTGCATGCGGTGAGAAACATAAATAATGCCGATGCCTTGCGCGCGAAGCTTTTTCACCTGCTCAAAAAACGGCTCAATCTCGCGCTCGGAAAGAGACGCGGTCGGCTCGTCGAGCACGATGATCTTGGGACGGTACGAAAGCGCCTTGGCGATTTCGATCATCTGCTGCTGCGCAACGTCAAGAAGTTTTACGGGGATTTTTGTATCAATATCGGTGCAGCCAAGCGAAGCGAGAATCGCCTTTGCATCCGCCTGCATTTTTTTGTGGTTGATAATGGGCGTGCCCTTGATGCGCGGCTCCCTGTTTAAGAAGATGTTCTGCGCGGCGTTGAGGTATGGCACCATCGCCAATTCCTGGTACACCGCAACCACGCCGTGCTCCAACCCCTCCTTGGGGGATTTGAACGCGACGGTTTGTCCATTGAGCTTGATTTCGCCCTCATCATGCTGGTAAAGCCCCAGCACGCATTTTGCAAGCGTGGATTTTCCCGCGCCGTTTTCGCCCACGAGCACATGTACCTCGCCCGCCATGAGATCAAAATCCACATGGTCAAGCGCATGGACGCCCGGGAACGATTTGCTTAGGCCCCTTACCGTTAAAATGGGTTGTTCCATGGTTACCCCCTGCGTGTTGATGAAAAACCGTTTTTGCGGGAACGGCCGCACTGCTGCGGCCGTTCCCGCGGGTTCATCCCGCGCCGTTAAGGCGCTTTCCTTTTACTTAAACCAGGCGAAGTTCGCGATGTAATCTTCGATGTTGCTCGCGTCGATGAGCGGGTTGTGGCGCTCGGACGGGAACGGAATGAAGTACTCCTGGGGGAGGGTACCGTTATCGAGATACTGCACGAGCATCGTGATGGCGTAGAAGGTAGAACCGAACGGATCGGTGTTGTAGGTAACGGTGAGATCGCCGTCCTTGATGGCCTGCGCCGCATCGGCGGAGCCGTCGAAGCCGCCAACCACGACGCCGGTAACGCCGGCAGCCTTGAGCGCTTGGATGGCGCCGAGAGCCATTTCATCGTTGCAAGCGATAACGACCTTGAGCTTTTCCTTCACGCCCTCGCGCTGGAGAAGGTTTTCCATAACCTGCATGCCCTGCGCGCGGTTGAAGTTGGCGGTCTGGGAGTCGATGAGTTCATAGCCGGTGTACTGGGCAAGCGTATCGGTGATACCGGCCTTGCGCTCTTCGGCATTCTGGGCGCCCGGAGGGCCCTCGAGGATGATTACGCCGCCGGTGCCGCCCGCTTTTTCAAACAGGTACTTGGCAACCACTGCGCCGGTTTCGTAATAATCTACGCCCGTACGCATCATGGAACCGGAAGCGGAAGCGGTGCCGATGGAGATGACGGGGATACCGGCCGCATTGGCTTCTTCCACAGCGGGCATGATGCCGTTGGAGTCGGACGGGTGGATGACGAACGCGTCAACGCCCTGCTGAATCTGGGCTTCCATGATGGCGATCTGCTCTTCGATGGAATCCTGCTGAGCGGGAGCCAGCGTAACGACCTCAATGCCCAGCGCCAGTTTAGCGGCTTCTGCGCCCTTCCACATGCCGTTCATGTACGGGTTTGTGGAGTTTTTGGTCATGACGCAAATGGTGTAGTCGCCCACGGCCTTTACTTCGGTGGCTACGTTGGTGCCGATGCCGGTGATGGGAAGCTCAATGGTGGTTTTGGCGGCTTCGGAAGCACGGGCAACGTTCACGTTGGTAGAGAAGTCAACCGGCTGACGCTCGGTGGGAGCGGCGGTCTCTTCCACGGGAGCCTCGGTCGCCGGAACTTCGGAAACGGGGGCCTCGGTGGGCTCGACTGCGGGGGTGCTCGACGCACAAGCAACAGCACTGAGCATCATTGCAAGCACGAGCAGGATGGCTAGGGTCTTTTTCATTGCAGATTCATTCCTCCTTCAGTTTTTGGGGAAACTAAAAATAGAATTTTCTTTATCAATTTCAATCGGGGTCAGCTTTGCATCGGATAATTTTCCGCGGGAGAGGCCCGCGCTGCGGATGAGAAATTTAGATTGTCCGCAAAATTGGATTTCGTATCATTGGATACAATATACCATTATCCCTTTTCACTGTCAAGCCAAAACGTTCCAGCCTGCGCTGATTTTTTATAACAGGTACGCCGCAAAAGCACTGTTTTTGTTTCAGCTCTAGATGTCAAACCACCGTATAATACAGCGACATGGCAAACTCAAAGAAACCTTTTGTAGGTAGCTTTTAAATAGGAACATTTTTGCATTTGTCCTCGTTTTTTAACAAATGGCTAATATGTCTGGAAGGAGTTTTTATATGAAAAAACGTGTAACAGCCCTTACGCTCTGCTTCCTAATCGCGCTATCGACGCTCATTTCAGGTTGCGCCGCCACAAACGCCGAAAATCTTATGTCCGGAATTACACCCAACGCAGTTTTCGAACAAGTAGACCTTAACGGTGCGGGCCGGACAGCTACAGCAGACTTTGCCGTTAAGCTACTGCAAACGAACGTGAGGGAAAACGACGGTAAAAACACGCTACTCTCCCCGCTTTCGGTACTCCTCGCTCTCGGCATGACCGCAAACGGAGCCAAAGGAGAAACGCTCTCGCAGATGGAAAGCGTTCTCGGCCTTCCGGCAGAAGATCTAAACGCATTTCTAAAGGCCTATACCGCGTCACTACCCTCGGACAAAAAGTACAGACTGCACATCGCCAACTCCATATGGCTTCGTAACGACGATAACTTCCATGCCGAGCGGGACTTTCTTCAAACCAGCGCGGACTTTTACGATGCAGGCCTTTACGGTGCTCCGTTTGACGCTTCAACGCTCAAGGACATCAACCGCTGGGTCAACGAAAATACGGACGGAATGATCAAGAAAATTCTCGATGAAATTCCCGAGGCCGCGGTCATGTATCTGATCAACGCACTCGCTTTTGACGCCGAGTGGCAGACCGTCTATACAGAGGACCAAGTACGCGAGCAAACCTTTACAACAGAAGGCGGAAGTGTGCGTAGAGCCGAACTGATGTATTCATCCGAGCGCAGTTACCTTGAGGATGAAAATGCCTCGGGCGTAATCAAATATTATGCCGATGGAAACTATGCCTTTGCGGCGCTGCTACCGAACGAGGGCGTATCCATCGTCGATTATACCGCCTCGCTTACGGGGGAAAAGCTTTTATCCATCCTCAGTCAGACGCAAAGTACGGAGGTCGTCACCGCAATCCCAAAATTCGAATGCGAATACTCCGTGGAACTAAGCGATGCCCTAAAGGGCATGGGCATGCTGTACGCCTTTGACGCAGGCGCCGCAGACTTTTCCGGCATCGGCACTTCAACCGAGGGGCCGCTATTCATCAGCCGCGTGCTGCATAAGACCTTCATCGCCGTGGATGAGCGCGGTACCCGCGCAGGTGCCGCAACCGCCGTGGAAATGCTGACCGGCTCGGCTGAGCCACAGGAAGAGCCTAAAACCGTCATCCTCGACCGGCCATTTGTATACATGCTCATCGACTGTGAAACGAACCTGCCTTTTTTCATCGGCACACTGATGGACATCGGCGGCTAGACCGGCACGAAACCGGCAAGCAGCCCGCGTGGGCTTTCGCATGAGCCTCTCACCCTCGACCGGCGGGCGGGCTGCCGCGTTTGCCTTTGTGTGCATATTCCTTTGTGCGTGGCAGGGGCGCAAAGCCGTTTTGCGTGTACGCCCCTTACCGGAAGCAGCTTGATGCATGGGTTGATGCACACCGGCATAACCGGCGATTGGTTTGCCGCAGCACACATAATAATTAAGGAGAACCCACCGGTCAAGCCGGTGGGTTCCATTGTTTTATATATGGAGGGCAGCGGCAGCGCCTCAGCCCTGTGCGGTGGTGATCTCATATTCCGCGCTGATGGTGGCGGTTACAACAATCTCACCGGCCGAAACGGGTACCGGGCTAGCAGCATCCTCGGCTACCGCTAGCATTTCCGAACGCGCCTCCACAGGGGTGCTCGAGTAGCTCTGCTCGCTTACGCTCACAGGAATGCTCACAAGCGTAGCACCTGCGGCATCGGCAAGCGCCTGTGCCTTGGCGGCCGCGTCCGAAAGGGCGGCGGCAAGCGCCTGACGGTAAGCCTCGGTGGTATCTTCGATGCTAAAGGTGATACCGTTGGTTCCGGTTGCGCCTGCAGCCACGGCGTCGGAGATGATCTTGCCAAGCGTATCAAGTGCATGTACCTTCACGGTAATGCTGTTGTTCATAGAATACCCTACCACCACAGCGGGTGACTTATCGTAGTTGTACACCTCGGAAAGGTTCACATACGAGGTCGTAATATCCTTGTCTTCCACCCCGTTTGCCTTTACGGATTCGAGCACGGCCGCCATGAGCGCGTTGTTTTTATCCTGCGCCTCGGTTGCGGTTTCGGCAGTGGTGGAAACGCTCAACTGCACGGTGGCAAGATCGGGTTCGAGCGTTATCTTGCCGGAGCCGTTTACGGTGACGATGTTCTTTTCCGCTTCTGCGGGCTGGTTGATGACCACATTGGGTACGACGGTCTGCGTGTTTGGATCCGTACTCGGCTGGAGATCGGCCTTGCAGGCGGTTGCGCCTACGATAAGCGCCAGCGCCAGCGCGATTACGGCAATAACCCTTTTATAATTGGTTTTCATTTGTAGAGTCCTCCTTTTTGTTTCCGGATTCCCGGATTTGCTTTTCTTTGCGTTTTTTCGATGCGCGCACCCCAAGAAGAATCACCACCACAATAGCGCCAAGCACCACAAGCACCGGCAGTGCGCTTACAAGGAGTACGAACAGATTCACAAAAAAGGTTCCCACGCCGTAAAGCGTGTCGGTAAAGCCGCGGTCAATGCGCTCCCATACGGTTTGCTGCGCGGCAGGTCCTTGGTTGAGCTGAAGCTCTTGGATCGTGATAGCCACCGTTGCGTAGCTGATGAGCCCGTCGTAGCGGCGAAGCTCAGTTGTGAGCTGCTCAATTTGTAGCGTTACATTTGAAATTTCGTTTTCGAGCGCGATGATATCCGCAAGGTTATCGGTTGTAACAAGGATGCTCTTAAGCCGGTCAAGCTGCGTGCGCAGCACCGAAAGGCGCGTATCGAGGTCGAAGTATGCCTCCGTAACATCCTGCGCGTTTTCGTTGGAGGAGATCAGCGAGCCGTAGGTTTGAACCCCTTCCACAAAACCGTCTGCCTTCTCGGCGGGCACACGAACCGTCAAATATGCGTAACGGCCGGGGTCGCTGTATACCTCGGGCTTGCGGCCGTTAACGCTGGAGCTTTCCACATACCCACCAAGGTCGGAAACGCTTTTTACTATGCCGTCAAGGTCGCTGTCGAA
>JAEZGQ010000152.1 GCA_023416895.1 Bacillota bacterium
TTTTTTTGCTCGAACACCAAAACGGGGTTGTCGTCGAGGATGGCCGATGTTAAAAGCCCCTTCGCGTCATAAGGCGTGGAGGGTACCACCACCTTAAGGCCCGGGATGTGGCAGAAAAGCCCCTCGAGGGACTGGGAATGCTGTGCCGAAGCGCCCGTGCCGCCGCCCGCCGCAAGGCGGATCACCATGGGCACGCTCGCGTTTTTGCCGAGCATGAAGCGCATTTTTGCCGCTTGGTTCACGATTTGGTCGAAGCAAACGGAGATAAAGTCGGAAAACATGATGTCGATGATGGGCCGCATGCCCGTGAGCGCCGCGCCTACGCCTGCACCCACAAACGCGTTTTCGGAAATGGGGGTGTCGCGGACACGGTCGGGACCGAATTCCTCGAGCATCCCCTCGGGCACGCCAAACGTGCCGCCGTAAATGCCCACGTCCTCGCCCATCAAAAACACGCGTTCGTCGCGGCGCATGCGCTCGCACATGGCTTCGCGAAGCGCATCCGCGTAGCTTATAATACGTTCCATTTCGTTACCCTGCATAAACCAGCGCCTCCAAGTCCTCCGCGCGCGGGGGTTCGCAGGCGTCGGCAAAATCCACCGCGGCTAAGATGGCGGCCGCGGCGCGTTCTTCTTTTTCTTTGAGTTCCGTTTCACAAACGCCGTTTGCAACAAGCGTCGTGGCAAAGCGCGAAATGGGATTTTGCGCTTCCCAAAGGTTGATTTCCTCGCGGGTGCGGTATTTGTTTTTGTCGCTCTTGGAGTGGCCGCAGGTGCGGTAGGAATGCTCTACCACAAATGCGGGAGCACCCGCGTCGAGCACATATTGCCGCGCCTCGCGTACGGTTTTGTACACGTCGAGCACGTCGTTGCCGTCCGCCTCAAAGGTGTGGATGCCGTAGGCCTCCGCGCGCTTTTTCAAATCGGTTTCCTTGGAGGCTTTGCAAAGCGGCGTGGACATGCCGTAGCAGTTGTTGATACACGCAAATATCACGGGAAGACCCCACGTGGCTGCAAGGTTCAGCGCCTCGTGCACCGCGCCCTGGTTAAAGGAGCCGTCGCCCATGTAGCAAAGCACCACGCGGTTTTTCTCACCCGAAAGTTTGATGGAAAGCCCCGCGCCGCAAGCGATGGGCGCGTTTGCGCCGACGATGCCGTTTGCGCCGAGCATGTTTTTTTCAAGATCGGCAATGTGCATGGAGCCGCCGCGGCCGCCGTTTGTGCCGCAGGCCTTGCCCATCATTTCAGCCATCATGGCGTTTATGTCAAGCGGTTTGCCCATGGCCTGCCCGTGGCCGCGGTGTGTGGCAAGAAGATAATCCTGCTGCTCAAGCGCAAAGCCCGTGCCGATGACCGCCGCCTCCTCACCGATGCACAAATGCGCCGTTCCGTGGAGCCGCCCTTCTTGAAAAAGGGAATTCACCTGCTCCTCGAAGCCGCGCACAAGCAGCATCCGTTCATAAAGGCCGAGCAAAAAGCTTTTTTGATAGGGCAGTTCGCCCGTACTGTGTTCGTTCACCGTTACCTCCGGCATAATGTGCGGCAAAGCGTGGAAGTTTGGTCGAAAAATACCGCATCATAACGCAAGACGAGATTATCACTTCACCCATAAAGTGTCAAGTGAACATACTGTGAAAGCGGGTATATCAGCCGCAAAATTCCCGATACAGTTGTTCAAACAAGGGCAGCGCGTTTTTGATGGTAGCTGGTGCAACGCAATAGCTCACACGCATGTGCGTGGGGCAGCCGAACTCCGTGCCCGGCACCACAAACACGTCGCGCCGCTTGGCTGCCTCGCAAAAAGCGGTTGCGTCGCCGTTTGGAGCCTTCACAAAAAGGTAAAACGCGCCGGAGGGCTTCACGCACTCGTAGCCCATCGCCGTTAAACCGTTGTAAAGCGTATCGCGGTTGTTTTGGTAAGCCGCAATGTCGGGATTTACGTCCGTGCAAGCTGCGGCCACCTGCTGCAAAAGCACAGGTGCGCACACATACCCTAAAGACCTTGCGCCGCCCGCGATCGCGTCGTATACGTCATGAAAGTGTTCGATCTCGTTTGGCACAAGCACATAGCCGATGCGCTCACCAGGAATGGAAAGCGCCTTGCTATAGGAATAGCATACGATGGTGTTTTTATAAAAGTGCGGAAGATACGGTGTTGTTTCGCCGTCGTATACAAGCTCGCGATACGGCTCGTCGGATACGATGTAGATCGTATGCCCATATTCTTCAGACTTGCGCGTAAGGAGCGCCGCAAGGCCGTGAAGCGTTTCTTCCGTGTAGATAACGCCCGTGGGGTTGTTGGGCGAATTGACGATGACCGCTTGCGTGTTTTTGCTCAAAGCGTTTTCAAGCGCGTGAAGGTCGATTTGAAAATGCGTTGTATCCGCCTGCGCCACAACGAGCGTTGCCCTGCCGATGTAGCAGCGGTACTCCGGAAAAAAAGGGGCGATGGCCACGATTTCGCTCGATTCGCTGAGCGTAAGCGCACGAAATACCGCGCTTAACGCGGCGGAAGCGCCGCAGGTCAAATAAAGGTTATCCTTGGTGAGGTTTGTAGCAAAGCGGCGGTTGAGGGATGCGGCGATCGCCGTACGCGCCGCGTCGGAGCCGCAAGCGCTCGTGTAGCCGTGTACCTTAAGGCTGTCGCCGCTTTGAAGTGCGGAAACGATGGCTTCCTCCACCTCTTTTGGCGCGGGTATGCTGGGGTTGCCGAGGCTGAAATCGTAAACATGCTCCGCGCCCACTTCCTTTGCGCGCGCGCGTGAAATCTCAAAGAGCTCGCGAATCACCGAGCGTTTTCTTCCCATTTGCAGCATGGTTTGGTTGAGCATCAAAAACCTCCCGCTTTGCGGCGCGAACACGTTCGCGCTGTTTTTAAAACTTGCAGGAAGCACCCTTCCCCAAAAACATACGGTGCTTCCTGCAGGAAATTTATGCAGAAATCAGCTTACAGCGCCGCGAACCCCGCGCGAAACGCCGTGAGATTGAGTTCGTGGAGCTTTGGCGGCAGCTCGCCCATGATAAGAGTCTCCCAGTTTGCTTTGGGCAAAGAGAGCGTCTTTGCCATGGCGCCAAGAAGCACCACGTTCATACACTTCGCATTGCCCAAGGAAATGGCGATCTCCGCCGCTTTCACAACGCGCGTGTCAAACGAGCCCGACATCGCCTCAAGGATGCCCTTGGGGTATTCCGCACTGCCGGACGCCACCGGCATGGGCGCAAGCTCATAATCGTTCACGAGCACGACGCCCGATGGCTTGAGGTATTGCGCGTAGCGAAGCGCCTCCATTTTTTCAAACGCGACGAGCGCATCCGCGCCTCCGCGGCCGATGATGGGCGAATGCACCTTTTCCCCGTAGCGCACCTGTGTGGAAACGCTTCCGCCGCGCTGCGCCATGCCGTGTACCTCGCTCATTTTTACGTCGTAGCCCGCTTCCACAAGGCCCTTTGTCAGCACGCGGCTCACGAGGATGATGCCCTGTCCGCCCACACCCACAAGGAGGATGCTCTTTGTTTCATTCATATGCTTTCAAACTCCTCACTCTGTCTTTTCAATGGCCTTGAACGGGCAAACCTGCATACAAACCGTACAGCCGACGCAAAGTGTTTGGTCGATGAACGACTTTCCGTCCTTAAAGCACACCGCAGGGCAGCCAACCTTTAAGCACATCTTGCAGCTTCTGCACTTCTCACGATCCACCTGACATTTGCCGAAGTTGTGCTTGATCTTTTTGATGAGCACGCAAGGCCTCCGCGTTACGATGGCCGCGGGAACCGTGCTTTGAAGCGCGCCGTCGACCGCCGCTTGCATGGCCTTCAAATCCTGCGGGTCAACCACGAACACGTTTTGGTAGCCCATGGCCTTGAGCACATCTTCAATTAAAATCACGGGGGCGCTCTCGCCCATGAGCGTTTCGCCGGTGCCGGGGTTATCTTGATGCCCCGTCATGCCGGTGATGGAATTGTCGAGGATGCAGGGGATCATTTTCCCCTTGTTGTAAAGGATTTCGGCAGCGCCGGTCATGCCGCTGTGGAAAAACGTGGAGTCGCCCAGCACGCCGAACACCTTTTTGTCGGTTACGCCAAACGCCTCAAATGCCTTGGCCATCCCCATGCCCACGGAAAACCCGCCGCCCATGCAGACGACGGAGTCCATCGCGTTCAAGGGGGCGGAACCGCCGAGCGTATAACAGCCGATGTCGCCGGTTATCACATTGTGCTTACCCTTGCCGAGCGTGTAGAAAAAGCCTCTGTGCGGGCAGCCTGCGCATAAAACCGGCGGGCGCGGCACGGGGGAAACGGAAACGACCGTTGTTTCGGGCTCGGTTCCGAACACGGCTTTTTGAACCACTTCGGGGTTCAACTCATACATGCGCGGCACAATGTCCTTGCCGATGCAAGCTATGCCGGCGGCTTTCATCTGCTCTTCCATGAAGGGCTCAAGCTCCTCCACCACATACAGTGTTTCCACCTTTGCGGCAAAGTCGCGGATCAAATCCATCGGCAGAGGGTAGGTAAAGCCTAGTTTCAAAAACGATGTGTCAGCTGGAAAAACCTCTTTGGCGTACTGATAGGCGATGGAAGCGGTCACAACGCCGATCTTCGTGTCGTTGAGCTCCATTTTGTTGAGCTTGCTCGTGTTTGCGTACGCCTCAAGCCTGTTTAGCTTATCTTCAAGCTCCGGGCGGTGCCTTTTTGCGTTGGCGGGGGTGCAAACAAACTTCGCCGCGTCGCGTTTGTAAGGCGTATACGGCGCTTCCTCGCGCTCGCCAAGCGTCACAAGGCTTTTGGAATGACAAACGCGCGTGGTCATGCGGAAAAGAACCGGGATGTCGAACTCTTCGGAAACCTTGAATGCCTCCACCATAAAGTCCTTGCACTCCTGGCTGTCGGAAGGCTCGATGAGCGCCATTTTGGCGAACTTCGCATAATAGCGGTTGTCCTGCTCGTTCTGGGAGGAGTGCATGTCGGGATCGTCGCCCGAAACAATGACGAAGCCCGCGCCTACGCCGTTGTAGGTGGCGGTAAAAATGGGGTCAGCCGCCACGTTTACGCCAACGTGCTTCATAGCACTCAAACTGCGCGCGCCCGCGATGGACGCGCCGTAGGCGACCTCCACGGCCACTTTTTCATTGGGTGCCCACTCGCTGTAAAGAACGTCCTTATATTGGGGCAGGTTTTCAAAAATCTCGGTGCTCGGGGTGCCGGGATAGGCTGAACACACCTTTGCGCCGCCCTCGTACGCGCCCCTTGCCGCCGCTTCGTTTCCTGTCAAAAGCTGTTTCATCGTTTTCTCCT
>JAEZGQ010000246.1 GCA_023416895.1 Bacillota bacterium
AGCGGTTCGGCGGGAAGCTCGTAATCGTCATATTCCGGAGCATCATAAGCGCCTTTGCCTTGAAAGGAAAGCGACTGTGTATTCTTTTTCGGCTCACCACGCTTCTTTTCGATGGCGCCCGACATAGGAAGAAAATTCAGTTCGCCATCCGCGTTTTTGACCTTTCGCGCATCCGCCTGCAAAATGGCTTCCTGCTTTGCGGCGCGCCTGCTTTGTTTCACTGGCGATGCGGGTTTGTTTGCCTCTTGGGAAAGATCCTCCGTATAAAGGGTTCCCCCACGGTCGAAAAGTTCCGTTACGTTTTCAACGCCGGCCTTGATGGTTTCTCCAACTCTCTCCCCCGTCTTTTTCAGGGAAATTCTTGTGATGATGAGCATGCAAATGACGACGCCCGCAATGTAGAAAATATAACTCCCTACCGTGCCGAGGAGATGGAGCGAAGGATACGCGACGAGCGCACCGAGAAAACCACCGCCCACACGGCTTTCCTTGCCGAGCGTATAAGCGTCTTTGATGAATTGCAAAAGGGTGATGTTTTCGACCGTGTTCCGTTTGAAAATATGGAACAGCACCATAAGAAAAAATACGCCGAACAAGCAGGTAATGAAAGTGGAAGCTTTCATGGCCTTTTTCGTTACGGCGATCACGAAAATACCAAGTGCTATGGTCAGCACAGGTAACCCATAGCCAAGTAGACCCGTAAGGCCAAAAAGAAAGCTGCTGATCGCCGTGCCCACGATGCCTACGGCGTCGGAATAAAGGCTTACAGCAAAAAACAGGCCAAACGCTATAAAAAGAACACCCCAAACCTCACGTTTGGTCTGCGCGCGCTGTGCCGTTGCTGTAGTTTTCGCCTTCTTTGCAGCCATACAAACACCTCTCTATTTAAGCATAGCGCCGCTATGCCAACCGGCGACAACGCTGAAACGACCGAAACATACCGCTTGGGCAGTTCGGATTCGTGTACTATGCTTAACATTATAGCTCATTTTTGAAGCGGATTAAAGGAGCAAATCCCTTCGCTCGTGCATTCGCAAAAAAGCTCCGTATAAAACGGAGCTTCGAAGCACTCGGTGTACAAGAAAATCAGGAGAGCAGCGGCGAACGCAAAAGGAGAATTTTCGTTTTCTCCAAATGTGTGCGAAGCACGGCGGTTGCAAGCTCGGCATCCTTGCTGCGGCAGGCATCGATGAGCGCGCGGTGATCTTCGATGGAGCGAAGCTCTTCGTCGTTTTGCTCGGTATAAAACGGGTGAATGTAGCGATCGACGTTTGCGTGGAACTGGTCGATAAGCGAAAGCAACACCTGATTGTCACACGGCTCATATAGAGAAAAATGCAGATGAAGGTTCAACTCATCGAGGCGGTTGTAGTTTTTTTCGTTAGCGTATTCTTCAAGAAGCGCGTAGGCCTTTTCCAAATCCTCCGGTTTGATGTGGGGCAGCGCCGCGCGGATGGCGCCGGTTTCAAGCATGATGCGCGTATCCATAACGTTTTCCATTTCGTGCTTGGAAAGCTTTGATACCACAACGCCGCGGTTTGGGTAAATGCGTACCAGGCCTTGCGCTTCAAGCTGGCGAAACGCCTCGCGTACGGGTATGTGGCTCACGCTCAGTGCCGCCGAAATTTCATCTTGGCGCAAAGGCATGTCGCCGGGCAGAACGCCGCGTACAATCGCGGTGCGGATCACCTGAAAAACCCAGTCTCGCGCCGCCATGGATTTCGGCTGCATTTCGGACGCGATTTTTTTAAGTTCCATTTGCTGCACTTCCTTAAAAAGATGAGGATTGGTCAAAAAGAGCCGATTCGGCATAGATCCTGTACATGAATATATTACTTATAAATTTCATGTCCGTCAAGGAAAAGTGGCGCGCCAACGCGCGCCACCCAGTGCGCTTTTACCTAAACTCGGTTATGGTGTTGTTTCAATTTTTAAATCCGGCTGCACACCGTCATCTCCAAGGGTTATATCTTGATAGCTTCGCTGCGGTATGATGACGCCTATTTTTGTGGAGGAAGGACCTGTTACCTCTTTGCCGTTGATCGTCAGCTCCGGGTGTACGGGAACCACATAATAAAGGCAGCTTGTGCCGGGTGCGGCGCTCCTATCCACATATTCTATGCTCTTTTCACCTTTCCATTGGCTTACGAGCACAGGCGTTCCCGCCGCTTCTCTGTACAGGCGGTATTCCACATAGTCTTGGCGAGCGGTAAAGCTGATTTGCGGATAGCCGTCGGCGCTTAACGTAACTTTGAAATTTGCCGCGGGAAACGGCACCGTCCAATAATCGCTCTGCTTGTTGGGCTGCGTTCCTTCCACAAAAAGCTCAGTCGTTATGCTCTTTTTTGGCGTCAGTGCGCTTGCAAGAAGCGCCGTATGCTCCGCTTCAAGCGCATGAAGGTCGATTTTGCACTCCACGATACCGGAGGGCATCACAAAATCAGGCGCAGTGGTATTTTCGTACAGTTTGCTGAAAATGCTCCGCAAAATAAGTGCCGGGTAAGTGCCGCCCGTGACGTTTGAGGGCAACGCTTCCCCGTTTTCCGAGCTGTCGTATCCCATCCATACGACGGCGGTATACTGCGGGTTATACGCGGCCATCCATGCATCGCGGTTACCGTTCTCATCGCCTACGGTACCGGTTTTTCCTGCAAGCGGTATAGCAAGCTCGCCCAGCCGGCGCCCCGTTCCCTCGCTGATGGCGCTTTCAAGCATACTGGTGAGAATGTAGTTGTTTTGCTCGCTGATGATGCGCTTTTGCTCGGGCTGGTATTCATAAAGCACGTTTCCGCTGGCGTCCGTGATTTTTTTGATGAGCGTAGGCGCGCTGTACGCCCCGCCGGAAGCAAAGCAGGAATATGCGCCGGCGATTTGCCATGGAGAAACCCCGTAAGTAAAGCCTCCAAGGGCAAGCGTAAGGCTCGTATCCTCTTCCACAAAACGTATGCCGCATTCCTCGGCAAGGCTTTTGCCGGCATTTACACCGATTTGGTAAAGCACTTTCACTGCCGGAACATTAAGTGACCGTTTAACGGCTTCGCGCAAGGTCACCCATCCGTAATATTTGTCGCCGAAATTGCTCGGCGTATAGCCGTTAAAATCCGTCGGCTCATCAAGCAGCATGCTCGCGGCCGTAAAACCGTATTGCTCAAGCGCGGGTGCGTATACGATTACAGGCTTTATTACGGAACCCGGCTGGCGGCGAATCGCTGTAGCGCGGTTAAATGCCATAGGTGTGGTGCTTTCCCTCCCGCCGACAAGCGCCACTACAAGCCCCGTGTTGGCTTGTTGAATCACAAGCGCCCCTTCACAGTCCTCCGTGGGGAACATTGCTTTGTCAGAAAAAACCGCCTCGCAATATTGCTGGAGCTCGGTATCCATGGCCGTATAGATGCGGTATCCGCCCGTTAAAAGCGCATCCGAATCTACTCCCAAAAGTTTTGCTGCATCCGACAAAGCCTGATCCACGTAATACCCACGCTTTGCCTGCACATCCGGGTTGTGTACAATCACGGCCGCCTCGGCCTGCGCGCTTTCTTTTTCCGCTTCCGTAAGGTAACCCTGCTCGCACATAAGCGACAGCACAAGATTGCGCCGTCCCAAAGACGCTTCAAAATTCAGATGCGGCGCAAATTTTACGGTAGATTTGAGAACGCCCGCGAGCATGGCCCCCTGCGCGGCCGTCAAGTCATGCGCATGCACGCCAAAATAGCCAAGCGCTGCAGCCTCGATGCCGTAATATCCGCCTCCAAAATAGACGTAGTTAAGGTACATTTCCATGATTTCATCTTTTGAGTACCGCTGCTCCATTTGATAGGCAAGCACCGCTTCTTCGAGCTTGCGGGATATGGTTTTTTCCGAGGTCAAATGGCTGAGCTTTATGAGCTGCTGGCTGATGGTGGAAGCGCCCTGCACATAGCTTCCCGCTTTAATGTCCTGCCATACGGCACCGAAAATGCGTATGATGTCAACGCCGAAATGTTCATAAAACCGCGCATCCTCAGCGCTCACAAAAGCTTTTACCACAATATCGGGAACCTCCGAAAGCGGTATCCATACGCGGTCTTCTAACCCGTGAAGGCGTGTATATTCGTTCCCCTGCGTGTCGTAAACGATGAGCGTTTGTTCCACATCGAGGATTTTATGTGCGTCAAATTTGTTCCAAGCATCTAAGTTTAAAATTTTGACCGCAAAAAAAAGCACGAATGCGGCGACCGCAACGAACAACGTGAAAAACAACCCTTTAAAGAGTCGTTTGATTCCACCCCGTTTTTTTTGTTTTTTCATAGAGAACGCCTCCCCGATCCGCAATTGATACCATTTTTATGATTGCCGTTTTTATGGGAGGTTAGTATAAAAACAAAACAAAAAAACCGAAACCAATGTGGTTTCGGAATGCGCACAATAAGGTTTATTTTCTTGGGAGCAGGCTGTTGCGAATACGGGTTTCGTAAAACCGCTGGCAGATGAGAAATACCGCGGCGTAAGCGGCAAAAGCCGCCTCCAAAACAAGCACCGCCGCATATACGGGAAGACCGAACGGGATGTTTTCGAGAATGTTAAACCCGAGTAGATAGAACGCCGCAACCGCGCCGACAGCCGTAAAAACGCTGCAATAAAGCAGATAAGAAACAAAACGTATAAAGCGGTCACGCAGGTGGACTTGCGCAAACGCCTTAAAAATCCCAAAATGCCCAAGCAGCGCAAAAAACGGAATCAGCGAGAGCTTATCGGGGATCAGCAAAAACGCAAGGAGCGAAGACGCGATGTAGGAAAGAATCGCGATTCCATAGATTCCTTCGTATGACAGCGCGTACACAAACAGCGAAGCAATGAAATAACAGGCAAGCTTACCCGTCGGCAAAACCGTAGCCGCATATAGCATGAGTACGGTGAGCGAAACAACCATGGCACCAAGCGTTATTTGTTTTGAAACAGCAAGCTTTCGCATAGTACGCACTCAGCAGCAGGGAATCAGGTCGCCGCCGCAGCTTTCACAGCAGCAGTCCGCGCAAAGAAGGCCTGTACAAACGTCACAGCCGGAAACGCCGCGCGTATAGCCACCGCTATACCCGCCGCGCGTATAAGGGCTGCCGGAACTGCGGACAGATTGATAAGCGGCATTGTATTCCGAATTGCCTGGTTCCTGCTGCACGGCTCTCCCAAAATAATCGTGGGCCTTATCGTACCAGCCCTGCCGAAGGTATACGACGCCGTACAGATAATACCACTCGGCGTTTCGTACGGGTATGCCATCGAGCACCGCACGGGCGGCCTGAATGTTGTTTTGGTTAATGAACAAGCGCGCGCGTGCAAAATCCTGCGCGTTCGGGCCGGAATAAGAGCCTCCGCTGCCGCTGTAGCTTTGGCCGCCCGCGCGTCCTTCGCTGTACGAGGACGAAGCGGAGCGTGACGAGCCTTTTTTTGTAAGAAATTCGTATGCGGCATTGATTTCAACGAGTTTTTCGTTGGCAAGCTCCTTGAGATCGCTGTCACTATACTTGTCCGGATGGTATTTTTTCACAAGGCTAAGATAGGCGGCGCGTATCTCCTCCTGCGTCGCGTCCTCGCGAACGCCGAGTACCTTATAGGGATTGTTCATGGTTCCCTCCCAAAAGCCGCTTCGTTTTCTCCGCGCAGCCCACATACATAATGTTATCCAAAACGCCCTTGTTCGATTTTAAATCGAGCAGTTCGTAAGCGTTGATGGCTTCGTTGAGGCAATAATATAGGTTGAAGCGCGCGCGCTCCTCGTCTGCGCCGGAAGCAAGAAAAGGGTTGTAAGAACCGTTTTTTTGATCCTTTTCCCGGTCGTCCCACGCATCGGCAAAATAAATCCATTTGCCGAGGTTATAGGCAAGGCCGGATGCCGCAACCCTGTCGGCGGCGCTAAGCCCAGGCGCAAGCGCAACTGCGCCTTTTAAAACAGATGCAAAGGTGTCGGCCGCAGCATCAAGCTCCGCGCAGCGCTCCTTTTCAAGCGCATGAAGCTTTTTCAGCCCGTTTTCTACGATCTCGGCAAGCGCTTGGTTTTTCCTACGGGCCTTTTTGAAAGCGCCGGAAAGCGCCGTGCTTGCGGCCGCACCCATAAGCCGTTTCTCATCTTGCCAGTCGTCAAGCATTTTATAATATGAAAGCAGTACCTCATAATCTGCCGCAAAGGCAAGGGACTCGTTGTATTTTGCAATGGGGCGCTTGCGCAAAAAAAGCTTGTATGCGCAGTGTCCTTCATAAAAAGGTTCCGCGAACGGATCGTTGAGCCCGCAAAGGAGAATTGCGAGAAACGTGCAATCATAATTGAGGGTAAGCCTTGCGGTTTCACCAAAATTTACCTTCACAGCCTTGCACAGCCCGCAGTAATAGGCGCGGTACTGTTTAAGCTCCCGCACCTTAAGTTCGTCCTGATTTGGGGCGACGTAGCCGAACATCAAACCTTCTGCTTTCTTTTTTGATATTGTATCATGTTTTAACCATTCTACAATTCCTTTTTGTCCTGCTTCTGTCAAAAATGTAAAAAGTAGCGTTACGAATGCCTTCTTTTGGCCAACTGTACATATATTTTTGAAATAGTCTTTCAAAATTTTGAATCATCTGATAAAATGTGTTTGGTCGTGCAGAAGCACGGCAAAACATAATTAGGAGGAATTCCAATGAAAAAGTTAGCCGCATTGTTGCTGGCGCTCGTATTTGTGCTGGGTGCAGCTGCCTGCGCTCCGCAGACGGAAGTGCCCGCAAACACAGAGGCGCCCGTATCGGAAGCCCCTGTCGCTACCGAAGCGCCCGTCGCTACCGATGCCGCCCCGGCCGACACTTATGAAATCGCGATGATCACCGACATCGGCACCATCGACGACAAATCCTTCAACCAGGGCACCTGGGAAGGCGTTGTTGCCTATGCCGATGCCAACGGCATCACCCGCAAGTACTACCAGCCGACCGAGCAGTCCACCGACGCTTACCTTGCGGCCATTCAGCTGGCTGTCGAGGGTGGCGCGAAGGTCATCGTGACCCCTGGCTACTTGTTCGAAACCCCGATCTTCCTTGCGCAGGATATGTACCCCGATGTAACGTTCATCCTCATCGATGGCAATCCGCATAGCGAAGACTATTCCGAGTACAGGACCAACGCCAATGCCGTCGGCATCGTGTATGCCGAAGAGCAGGCTGGTTATCTGGCCGGTTATGCCGCTGTAAAAGACGGTTACACCAGCCTCGGCTTCATGGGCGGCATGGCGGTTCCCGCTGTTGTCCGTTACGGCTACGGCTTCGTTCAGGGCGCTGACGCCGCTGCGAAGGAACTCAATATAACCGTTGACATGAAGTACCACTACACCGGCGGCTTCGATGCTACCCCGGAAGTGCAGGCGCTTGCCTCCTCCTGGTACACCAGCGGCACGCAGGTCATCTTTGGTTGCGGCGGCGCGGTAGGCTTCTCCGTGTTTGCGGCTGCTGAGGAAAACAATGCGAAGGCGATCGGCGTTGACGTAGACCAGAGCGCCGAATCCGAAACCATCATTACCTCCGCTATGAAGGGCCTCGGCGCTTCCGTAGAGGATGTTCTCACCCAGTATTATGCTGGCTCGTTCCCCGGCGGCACCGGCATCAACATGGATGCTTCCAAGGCAGGCGTTGCGCTTCCGATGTCTGCTTCCCGCTTCACCACCTTCACTCAGGCGGATTATGACGCGCTGTTTGCAAAGCTTCAGGCCGGCGAAATCACCATTGTGAAGGATGACGTTGGCACCGAGTTGGCAAACGTTCTTGACCTTGGCACCACCAACGTGACCATCACCCCCGTTGAATAATTCAAGGTTAAAAAACATGGGGCGGACATTCGTCCGCCCCATTCTTTTCTTTGCATGCCATTTCCGTTGTTTTTAGATGCGATTCACAGCAAGAGGCTAATTTTACTGCTTTTCTTTATGGTTTCATGTGATATATAATGTATATTCAAGGAGTGATGCAAATTGGATTATGCGATTGAGATGCTCAACATTACCAAAAAATTTCCGGGCATCATTGCAAACGACAACATAACCTTGCAGTTGAAAAAAGGCGAAATTCACGCCCTGCTTGGTGAAAACGGTGCCGGAAAATCCACGTTGATGAGCGTGCTGTTCGGCCTTTACCATCCCGAAAGCGGTACGATCAAAAAAGATGGAAAGATCGTAAACATTCATAATCCAAACGATGCAAATGCCTTGGGCATCGGCATGGTTCATCAGCATTTCAAATTGGTTCATAATTTCACGGTTCTGCAAAACATCATACTCGGCGTAGAAACCACCAAAAATGGCTTTTTGAAGATGGATGAAGCGCGCAAAAAGGTTGTAAGCCTTTCCGAGCTATACGGCCTTAAAGTTGACCCGGATGCGCTCATCAGTGACATTACCGTCGGTATGCAGCAGCGCGTTGAAATTCTTAAAATGCTATATCGTGAAAATGAAATTCTTATTTTCGACGAGCCGACCGCCGTTTTAACGCCGCAAGAAATTGAAGAACTCATGAAGATCATGAAGAATCTGACAGCCGAAGGCAAGTCGATTTTGTTCATCACGCATAAATTGAATGAAATCAAAGAAGTTGCCGACCGCTGCACAGTGCTTCGCAAAGGGAAATATGTGGGCACAATCGATGTTGCTCAATCCAGCAAAGAGCAAATGTCCGAGATGATGGTTGGCCGCAAAGTCAGTTTCCAAGTAGAAAAGGGAGACACACTTCCGGGCGAGCCTGTGCTTGAGGTGAAAAACCTTACCGTCAAGCTTCGCGATCACAGCAAAAACTCCGTAAGCAACGTATCCTTTACGGTTCGCCGTGGCGAAATCGTCTGCATCGCAGGTATCGATGGAAACGGTCAGTCGCAGCTTGTTTACGCGCTTACGGGGCTTATGCCTTTGCAGCAAGGTGAAATCAAACTCAACGGCATGGATATCGCGCACAAATCCGTACGCCAACGCAACGTTGCGGGCATCGCACACATCCCTGAAGATAGGCACAAAGACGGGCTTGTACTTGATTATCCTTTGGCGGAAAACCTCATTTTGAAGCAGTATTTTAACAAACGTTTTCAAAATGGAGGGTTCCTTCGCTTCAAAGAAATGTATCGCTATTCGGATTATCTCATCAAAAAGTATGACATCCGAAGCGGCCAGGGCTCGATTACCATTGCGCGCTCCATGTCGGGGGGCAACCAACAGAAAGCAATCATTGCGCGTGAAATCGACCTCGATCCCGAACTCTTGGTAGCCGTGCAACCTACGCGCGGTTTGGACGTAGGCGCAATCGAATACATTCATAAGCAGCTTGTTGCGCAGCGCGATGAAGGAAAAGCCGTTCTTTTGGTTTCGCTTGAGCTTGACGAGGTGATGGAAGTAAGCGACCGCATCCTTGTTATTTACGAAGGCGAGATCGTGGCCGACCTAAACCCGAAGGAAATCACTGTACAGGAGCTCGGACTTTACATGGCCGGTTCCAAAAGGAGCAGCGCTGTATGAAAAAAGAAAGCATTTTTCTCAGTAAGGGCTTTGTAAACGCCACGGCTTCCGTCATTGCGATTTTGGTGGGCATCCTATTCGGCTTCATCATCCTTTTGATCAGCAATCCCTCTCAAGCTATCGCAGGGCTTGGCTACATTTTCCGAGGCGGTTTTTCCGGCGGTGCGAAAGGCATGGGCCAGGTGCTCTATTTTTCAACGCCTATCATCTTAACCGGTCTGTCGGTTGGCTTTGCCTTTAAAACAGGCCTATTTAACATAGGTGCGCCGGGCCAGTTTTTAACGGGTGCATTTGTCGCCATTTTCATTGGCGTTAAATGGACATTCCTCCCCGCCCCTTTCCACTGGATCGTAGCCGTTATTTGCGGTACGCTTGCCGGCGGCGTTTGGGCTCTTGTTCCTGGCTTTTTTAAAGCGTACTTGAACGTGAACGAGGTTATTTCGTGCATCATGTTCAACTACATCGGCTTGTATGGTGTGAACTTCCTCGTAAAAAAGAACATTTACGATTCGCTTAAGGCACTTTCGCAAAACGTTGCCACAACGGCCGTTCTTCCCAAAGCGGGCCTTGACAATATCTTCTTCAACACCGTAGGGAACACAAAGGATATTTCCACCTTGAACGGCGGCTTTTATATTGCGATTGCCGCAGCGATTGTTATCTACATCGTTTTGAACAAAACGACCTTCGGCTACGAGCTGAAAGCCTGCGGCTACAACCGTTTTGCAAGCCGTTATGCGGGTATCAACGAAAAGCGCAGCATCGTGCTTTCCATGTTCATTTCCGGCATGCTTTCGGGCATGGGCGGCGCACTTTTATACCTGAGCGGCGCGAGCGGAAGGCGCATTAAGGTAGTCGACGTACTTGCGGCTGAGGGCTTTTCGGGAATCCCCGTAGCACTTTTGGGCTTGTCGAACCCCCTCGGCATCGTGTTTGCGGGACTATTCATTTCTTACATCACCATAGGCGGCGACTATATGCAGCGGCTTGATTTTGTGCCTGAAATTATCGATATCATCATTGCGGTGATCATCTACTTCAGCGCATTCAGTCTGCTTTTCCGCAATGTTATCATTAAAATCCTAACGGGAAAAAGCGACAAGGAGCTTGCGGCGCCTGTTGCTGACGTTGAAGACTCCGCCGCATCGGAGGAAAAATAATGGACGCTTTGTATTTCCTTCTCAACAAGACCTTAATCTTCTCGGTTCCTCTGCTGATCGTGGCGCTTGGCGGCATGTTCTCGGAGCGCAGCGGCGTTATTAACATTGCGCTCGACGGCATTATGATCATGGGAGCTTTTACGAGCATTTTCTTCATCAATCAGATGCAGAACGTTATGAGCGGGCAGCTGCTTCTGCTGCTTGCCGTACTGATCGCCATGGTCACTGGCGCGGTGTTTTCCCTTCTCCACGCCTATGCTTCTATCAATATGAAAGCGGATCAAACCATAAGCGGTACCGCGCTCAATATGTTTGCACCTGCGTTTGCCATTTATGTTGCGCGCATGATTCAAGAAAACGGCGTACAGCAGATTCAGTTCAAAAACACGTTTTTAATTTCGGCCGTTCCGGTGTTGAGCAAAATCCCGCTGATTGGCGATGTGCTGTTTGAAAACACCTACATTACAACGTACATCGGAGTTTTGGTACTAGTTGTGTCGTGGCTGGTACTCTACAAAACGAGGTTCGGGCTTCGGCTCCGTGCCTGCGGCGAACATCCGCATGCGGCGGATTCGGTAGGCATCAATGTTTACAAAATGCGTTATTCGGGCGTTATTATTTCCGGTGCACTCGCCGGCCTTGGCGGGTTGGTGTTTGTGGTGCCGACTTCCACGAATTTCAATGAAACCGTTGCGGGCTACGGCTTTCTTGCGCTTGCGGTGTTGATTTTCGGTCAATGGAAGCCCATGCGCATCCTCTACGCTTCCCTCTTCTTCGGCCTGATGAAGACCATTGCGGCAGCGTACTCAGGCATTGAGGTGCTTGCGGCGTTAAAAATCCCCAGTGACATCTACAAAATGATCCCCTACTTTGCAACGCTGATCGTGCTTGCGTTTACCTCCAAAAACTCGCAAGCGCCAAAGGCAAGCGGGATTCCCTACGACCAGGGTGGTCGATAAATTTAAACCTGATACGGAGTACACATGGCAAAGCTATACTATCGTTATGGGGCGATGAGCTCCAGCAAAACCGCAAATGCCATTATGGTGAAGTACAACTACGGTGAGCAGGGGCAAAAAGCGCTTCTTGTAAAGCCCGAAATCGACACGCGTGACGGCTTGCACACCATTCGATCAAGAAGCGGGCTTACCGATGATTGCGTGCTGTTTCATGAAATGGACATCGAAGCGGTCAAGCGCAAAGAATACGACTGCATCATCGTGGACGAGGCGCAGTTTCTTTCAAAAGAAGATGTCGAGCTCATTGTTAAAATTGTGGACGACTATAACGTACCCGTAATTTGTTATGGGCTAAGGGCAGACTTTCAAGGCAATTTCTTTACGGGAAGCCACTGGCTTATGGCCTGGGCAGATACCATTGAGGAAGTAAAAACCATTTGCTGGTGCGGCAAAAAAGCTACCTGCAATGCACGCCTCGACGGCAGAGGCGGCATTACCAAAGTTGGCGAGCAGGTGGTTTTAGGCGCGGGCGACAAGTATGTGGGGCTTTGCAGAAGACATTGGCGGGAAGGTGACCCTGGCCCCGGGTTCAGAGACAAAAGCAAATGAGATTTTATGTGGCAAGCGGCCTACAAAATCGGGCACTCGCAAAAAATGTAATTGATTACCTTTTAGGACTTGGCCATTTGGTTACTTACGACTGGACGGTACATGGCGATGTACGCGAAAGCGGCGAAGATGTGCTTACCGCCGTTTCTCTCAGCGAAACGCGCGCGGTGTGCGACGCAGAGCTTGTAATCGTTCTTCTCCCGGGCGGTTGCGGCACGCATACTGAGCTTGGGCTTGCCATTGCTTCGCGTACCAACAAGCGAATCATCGTATGGTCGGAAACGGGAAAGGAATACCTTGGCGGTCCGGACACTTGCGTTTTTTACCATCACCCTGTGCTTGAGCGTATCTCCTGCCCCGCTTCGCAGATCGGTGAACGCATCAAACTTCTTCTGATGGGAAAATTCGAATAAACCGCTCACATACAGCAACCAAATAAACAAACGGACGGCTCCCAATCAACAAAGGGAGCCGTCTGTTTTTGGTGTATGAGCTTTTAACCCATTATAATTTCCTTACAGCCGTTCCAAGATGCAAACTTCGTAATGTATGTACGAAACGCGCGTTTTGGTAGCTTTTTGCCGGGTTCCATCCATATGTTTTTTACGAGCAGGCGTTTGCCTTTTCGGTCGTTTACAGCCTCTACCCTACCGATGAACGCATCGCCATAGAGAATCGGCAGTACATAGTAACCGTACTTTCGTTTTGCCTCCGGCGTGTAAATTTCCCAGCGATAATCAAACCCAAAAATCGCTTCAATCAGCCTCCTATCCCAAAGCAGGCTATCAAGCGGCGCAATCAATTCCAACCGATCTTCAAATTGCGTTTCGCCACATGCGAATTCAAGCGCTTGCTTATCCTCGTTTCTTACATACAATGTTCCGGAAATCCCTTCAACTTCGACGGGGAAAACCTGCCCCGCTTTTTCAAGTGATGCAAACGCCTCATTTCTAAATGCGCCGTTGAAGTCATGAATGCCTAAAAAAGCGTCGGACGGCTTGTTCCACAAAAGGCCCACCGCGCCGATTCGCCTCTTTACCTGCCACATGTGAAACTCCGAAAGTGCTTGATGCGGATCGGGAGCGCGGAGAAGCGCCGCGTCAAGATGGCGCTCCGGAAGATCATAATATTTGCGTGTACCCTTTTTGTGGTGCACGATCAACTCACCCCGGTAATACAGCGATTCCATCGCGGCTCGCGAAAGCGCGGTTTCTCCCCATGGCCAAACGACGCTTTTAGGAATATTAACATCCAGCGAGCAGAGCGGTCCCTTATCCCGAATGGACGAAAGCACCTCTTCATATCCGGCCATAACTTCAGGCCTTGAATAGTAGCCGCTTGATGCAGAAATCCGGAACCGGCTTAAATACGGCCATAGTTCCACAGGGACGATACACATGCACTTATCCCAATGGTCAATCAACACCCTGTCTACATAGAGCAATTCGTCAAGATCGCTCTTCTTGAAACCCTTTATGCGGGAGTGCAATACAAGCTCGGCATTTTTACCGCACGCATCTACAGGGTCATACTGCACAAGGCCGATGTTTTGAAGAAACGCAAGCGCCCCGGCTTTCCCCTCATAAATGTGTTTTCCCAATAGGCCGTGACGATGCAATAAGAACCGTGCAGCCTGCTTTTTTGTAAGCTTCATAGGGATGTGTTCTTCTCCTTTGTGGTAAAACAGACGATACCTTATTTTACATGTCCTTAATTAAAAACACAACCATTTGTTCGGTTTGTAAGCAAAAGCAAAGCACGGCATATTACACCGTGCTTTTACAGTAACCTTTGTTTTCAGGCTATTTTATTTGCCGCCAAACAGATTGGAGAAGAAGTTACCGATGGAGGTAAAGAAGTTCTTCACGCCCGTTGCAAAGTTGGAAATCGCCTGCTTTGCCTGATTGGCTTTTTGAACAGTTTGCGTAAGGGAGAGAAGTTTTTCCTTCAGCTCTGTTACATCGAGCTTTTCAAGCTGACGGCAAAGTCCGAGAAGCTGTTCAACCTGGGCGTCGGTGATAACAACGTTGTAATCATCCGCAATACGGCGAATCTCGGCACGAACCTCATCGTCCGTCATGTTTTGGGTTTGGTCAAGAATGCCCTTGAGCTGGTTGATCATTTCGGTAGCGTCCTCGCTGCCGATGTACTCGGCAAGCTGACCGGTTACGATCAACTCTTCGGCGCCTACGGATTTTGCAAGGTCGCTGAGCGATTGCCCCGTAATATCTTCATATGCCTTGTAAATGCCCGTCAAGGCTGCCGTACCGGAAACGGGGAAAGGCGCACTGATCATAACCTTCGCATCGGTAATGCCCGCGGTCGTGAGAGCGTTTTTATACATGTCGGAAGTGCACCAGTTGATATTGTTGGTGCTGATGTCAAGGCCGCTTCCCTCTTCAAGCGTGGTGATATATACGCAGGAAAGAGCAACGTTGCCGATTTTGCCATCGGGCACAAGCCCTTCAAGGTATGCACGTTCGTTTTTGTTGGTAACCGTAAGCTCGGTTACAGTACCCCGCTCAAGGCCAAAATCCTTATAGATCTGCGCACGCTGGGCATCGTCAAGATCTGCGCCGATTGTGACGCGTTGCTGCCCTGATTCAAGTGCGGATGCGACAGGCGCAAACATGCCCACGCAGGCGATGATCGCCATAACCGCTGCCAGCACTTTTTTAAGTTTCATTTTAAATCAACCTCCGGTTTTGTTTTCTGATGCAATTATACCACGATTGCTTGAGAACTATTTTTAATTAACTGTTAATAAAGCCTGATTCACCCAGCCGAGTATACCGTTGCGCTTTACGAGCACAAGGTTTTCGTGCGTTTCCACAATGGAAACAACGTCCCCCTCTCGTAGGGGCATCGTATAGTTTGTATAGTCGTGGCAGTGGATTGCGCCATCCTGTTCATAAAGATACTCATTGGGAATTACGAGCCGCTGCCCGGTGTGCTTGAGCACGCCGACGCTTTGCGTATCTCCGCGCACAACAACATCAAGCTCGTTATGCATCCATACAACCGATACGGGAGCTTCTGTACTTTCTTGCGAACCGGTTGCGATACGGCTCGGCAGATCGTCCGCAAACGCAAAGGAAAAGGCACCCTCCTGAAAAATCAAGCAGTTCAGCTGCCCGGAGCGCTTTACAACATTGCCGCCATCGATGGAGACGATGCGTTTTTCCCTATCCACAATGGGCATGTGGGAAAGAAGGCCATTGGAATACGACGGATAATTGACGGTCGGCCAATGCCCCACCACAACATACTTCTCAAAGGCCGGGGCGTTTTCCAAAAACGCACGGTACATCATACAATCGTTTGTGTCCTGCGCGGAAAGGTCACCAGTAGCAAGTCCGGCATGTACAAAGGTAATTTGCGGCGTGTCAATGATGTGCGGCAACTCCTCAAGCCAGGTAAATTCCGCATCGTATGCGCGTAGAAGGCGCTTTTGCATGTCTGCTTTGTCCATCTCCTCATGGACAGCTATCCCCTGCTCCTTGCACATTTCATTAAGCACGGATTCGTTGCGCCAAAGCATGTAACGCAGCAAGTCTTTGTGGTAGCGTTCGGAACGGATGTCCTCCCAAATGGTATCGCAATTTCCACTAAGCGCGCATACGTTTTGCTTCTTGCAAAGCTCCATTACATAGCGCAACGTCGCTAGGTTTTCCGGTCCCTTTTCGATATAATCGCCGACGAGTATAAGAAAATCGCTGTCTTGAAAGCCCACTTTTTTAAGAAGCCTTTTCAGAAGTTCCAAATTGCCGTGAATGTCGCTGATGGCGAGAATCCTTTTTGCTTTGATCACATCGGGAGTTACAACTTTGGCTTTCATCCGCTCTCCTATGATGCCGCATTTTTGTGGTGCGCTATTTTCCGTTTGCATTGTACCGTTACGGTACGTGTGTGTCAACCGAAATCGCACGCAGAAAATTGTGGCCACCGGCTTAACCGATGGCCACAATATTGGGGAAGCTTACTTTTGCGGTTGCTTGCGATGAAGGAACAGCTTGGTGATTTCCATTACGGGAATCGGCACAAAGGCCAATCCAATGGCGATCAGATACATATGCCACGGCATTTGAACAAGCTCGAACAGCTTAGCAATGGGCGGGATGAACACGATCACGGCAATCATAAGCGTGGAGATGATGCCGGCCTGCACAAGCTTTTTGTTGGAAAACGGCCCAATGGCGAAAAGCGAGCGTGTAGAACGCATGTTGAAGGAATGTACGACCTGCGTAAACGCAAGGATAATGAACGCCATGGTACGGCCTTCCTCAATGCTGCCTCCGAGCATCACTTGCCCAAGCCAAAAACCAACAAGAGTAAGTACGCAGAACATCAAGCCTTGCACCGCAACCTTTATGCCAAGGCCGCCAGAGAAGATGCCTTCGTTTTTGGGTTTTGGCATACGCTCCATCACGTCGGCTTCAACGGGTTCCATACCCAGAGCAATCGCGGGAAGACTGTCGGTCACGAGGTTAATCCAAAGAAGATGTATCGAGAGAAGCGGAGAGGTTCGCCATATGAGCATGGCAATAAATACCGTGAGTACCTCGCCGATGTTGGTGCCGAGCAGGTAGCCTACCGCTTTGCGAATGTTGTCATATATGCTTCTGCCTTCGCGCACCGCCTCAACGATGGTGGCAAAATTATCATCTGTAAGCGTCATATCGGCGGCACCCTTTGCCACGTCCGTGCCGGTGATGCCCATGGCGCAACCGATGTCGGCTGCTTTGAGCGCGGGTGCGTCGTTCACGCCATCGCCTGTCATCGCGACAACCTGGCCTTCGTTTTGCCATGCTCGTACGATGCGAATTTTATCCGAAGGTGAAACACGCGCATAAACGGAAATGTTCTTGACGCGCGCTGCAAGCTCTTCTTCTGGCATTACGGCAAGCTCGCTTCCCGTAACAGCCTCGTCGCCTTCGCGAAGAATGCCGAGCTCCTCAGCAATCGCACATGCGGTTGCCACATGGTCGCCCGTAATCATGACGGGGCGGATACCAGCTCGCTTACAAACCTCTACAGCCGTTTTTACTTCGGGACGTGGCGGGTCGATCATGCCGACTACGCCCATGAGGGTAAGTGAATGCTCAAGCTCCTGCGGCGTAGGCGTTGTACTGAAGCTGTCAACTTCGCGGTAAGCAACTGCCAGTACGCGAAGCGCCTGACGGCTCATGGTTTCCACAGCTGTTTTCGCTGCGGCAATGTCGCCAGCTACACATTTTTCAGCAAGCACGTCAAACGCGCCTTTTACGATTGCAATGTTTTTGCCGTTAATAC
>JAEZGQ010000061.1 GCA_023416895.1 Bacillota bacterium
TCGCGAAGCTCTTCCTTTGTTTTGGGGTTATCCGTTGCATGAATCATTTCCTCGGCCGCCTCAATGTTGTGGATGGTCGTATCAATATTTTTCTGGATTCTTTCTACGTTATCTTTGCGATTGTCAGGATTTGCTTTCATAAAACAGCCTCCTATTGTTTTTATAATACTTTTTGTAGAATTGAAGTTGGCTATTCAAAGAAAACCACTTTCCTTTAGGAGGGTAGGGCTTAATCAGTGCGTATCGGGTTGCAACCCCTAAAGATGGGTGCATATGTGAGCGCTTCGTGGAAGGCAAGTGGTTTGATCATTCATCCATCACAGCATTTCACAACGGAAACCACAACCCTAACCGTTTTTCCCGTGTTCATTTCTCGCGCCATCCTCTATAATGAAGAAACAGAAGCGCAACCCATTTTATGGAGGAACCTATGCCTGACAAAACCTTTGGGGAAAGATTCGAACAAGAAACCTACGTGGATAGGGAAGGTGCGTACCTTATTTGCGTGCGCCACGGTATGCTTGCCGTGACAGAAACCTCGAAGGGGTATTTTCTGCCGGGTGGTGGCATTGAAAACGGAGAAACCCACGTAGCGTGCATCAAACGAGAGGTGCTTGAGGAAACGGGCTTTTCCTGTGAGATTGGACGCTACATCGGCAGCGGCGATTGCTATTACTTTCATGACAAGCTTGGCTTTTTCCACCCCATACAGCATTATTACGAGGGAAGCTTGGGTGAACGCTTAAACCTCCCTACCGAGGAGGATCATACGCTCGCGTGGATTCCGGTCGGGGATGTTGACCCGAAGTTGAACCAATTGCAGGCGTGGGCGGTTGAGCGGTTTCTACAGGGCGAAACTTTGATTCGTTTACGGGACTTTCGACAGTCTGACATTGCGGATTATGTGCGTTGGTTTACCGTGGAGACGGAATGGGGAAATTGGGACGCGCCATGGGAAACGGAGGAGGAATCCCCCGAAACGGTCGAAAGATACTGGACACGCTATTACGAACGGCATCAAAACGATGCACCCGACGCCACGCGTTACCGCTTCGAGATTGAGGACGCGCAAGGAACGCACCTCGGCTGGGTGAGCGCCTATACGATCGATACGTTTTTGGAGTATTTTGATACAAAAGAAGAAATGCTTGCCATCGGCATTGACATTCCGGAACAGGCGTTTCGCCATAAGGGGTACGGCACCGAGGCGCTTAGATTGTTTATGGAATACTTGGCGAAAAGGGGTGTAAGAACCGTTTACACGCAAACCTGGTCGGGCAATGCCCGCATGATACGGGTTGCGGAAAAGCTTGGTTTTCGTGAGTACAAAAGGATTGTAGGCGTGCGGGAAGTGAACGGCAAAAAATATGACGCGCTAACCTTTCAAAAAGAGCTTGGGGGGGAAGCGACATGATTTTCCTCCGTGCCGTCAAACGAATTGCACCGATTACGCATGACGATGAATACCCGCTCAGCGCGCCGGTTCTCAAGAGCCTCGAATCGCTTGTGTTTACAAAGCCTGTTACCATCTTAACGGGGGACAACGGAAGCGGGAAAACCACGCTTCTTGAGTTGATCGCGGCCAAAATAGCCGCAAACCGTATCGACGGCGACGCGGCGGATATGCTTGAAAAAGCGGCGCGTTTTGAGCAGGCCGAAGGCGCGTTTCGCGTGGAGCTTACACACAAGCCGCGGCGCTGCATTTATTTTCAAGCGGAAGGGTTTATTCGTTATATCGACAGCTACAACGCCATGAAACGGGAGGCGCACAGCGGCCTAAAAGCAGTGAAGGAAAATGTGGGCATGCGCTCCGCTTACGCAAAGAGCCTTGGCTCCATGCCACATGCGCGAACCCTGCATGAATTGAATACGCTTTACGAAAACGATATTGCAGCCCGTTCACATGGGGAGGGCTTTCTGGATTTCTTCGGTGCGCGCATCGGGGAAAAGGGATTATACTTATTGGACGAGCCTGAGGCCGCACTCACGTTTTATAACCAATATGTGCTCATGAATATGCTTGCGCAGGCGCAATTGAATGAGAGCCAGTTTATCATTTCCACCCACTCACCGGTGCTGCTTGCGTATCCGGATGCGTGCATCTACGAAATCAAAAACGGTGAAATAGAAAAAAGCGATTATAAATCGCTCGAAAACGTAAAGTTTCTTTCCGCGTTTCTTGCGGATACCCCTAGGTACACCAGAGACATTTTTACAAACGAGGATTAGCCTTTCAAGTTGCCTTCATCCACCTGTCTTACACCGCTCGGATCAACACGGTACAACGTGTATGCCTCGCGCGGCACGCCTGTATCTGGCAGCGCGGCAAAAAGAAGGGGCAAATGCTCCTCCTCCACGCGCAAGGAAATGCCGCAGCTTTGCGTTACTTCGCGAAGGGTGGGCATTGTGGAAAGCGGCAAGGCATCCTTCAAGCGCGCTTCCATAAGCATTGCGTAGTGCGTTGAGCGAAACGACAACATGTAGTAGGCATTTTTGCGCATAAATTCCTCCGAAAAACGGCGGGTACGGTGTGAGCCACACCAAAGCCAGAGCATGCCGCCAGTTTTCAAGCACAACCTTAGTATAACACATTGCGTGCGGTTGACAATCTAACGCACGGGGCGTTATATTGAAAAGAGGAGAACGAGCATGCTCGTATGCTTTTCTTAAAAATCCGTGCATCGGCAAAGGAGAATGACAGCAATGGCAAAAACCATCGACGCCTTCGGGCAGGCGTGCCCCATGCCTGTGATTTTGGCAAAAAAAGCGGCGGATGCGGGAGAAATCGATTTTACCGTTCGTGTGGACAATGAAACCGCCGTACAAAACCTCAAACGCTTTGCGGCCGACCGTGGCTTTTCGGTAGAGGAAGGCAATGTGGAGGGCGGCTTTTCGATCACGCTTAAAAAGCAGGCGGTGGGCGGCCAAAAGACCGCAGAGAAAACGGAAACGCCTGCGGGCAGCCCGACGTTTGCGGGTTGCGGTACAAGCGTTTTTATCGGCAAGGAATATGTAGGCGCGGGGGATGAGGCGCTTGGCGCGCAGTTGATGAAGATGTTCCTCTACACCCTTTCACAAGGAGACGACGTTCCGTCGTCGGTGCTTTTTATGAACGGGGGCGTAAAACTGCCCACGCTCGGTGAGGAGCAGGTCATCACAAGCATACAAACGCTCATTGAGCGCGGCTGCGAGGTGCTTGTTTGCGGTGCATGCCTCAACTTTTACGGTTTGCAGGAAAAGCTAAAGGCCGGCACGGTAAGCAACATGTACGAAATTGTTTTGAGAATGCAAACGGCCGCCAAGGTAATCTCCATTTAAGTGGACGAGGCCGATGCCGCCGCTGCGGAAGCTGCGGCTGCCGCGGCGATGGTGGTTTGCTGGGCGATCACAAGGCTGACGATGCTGGAAGAGAGCGACGTGCCGAGCACGCCGCTTTTTGCTTGCTCCAGCGATTCGAGCGCCACAAGGCCAGCGCTAAAAAGCAGCAGTTCCTGCTTGGCGGCCGACGACCATATGCCAAAGCCCTTTTCCCCGCGAAGCCTGTAGAACATCTCGGCCACCCTTTGGCAAATCAAGTCCGTGCTTTCGGGCAAAAGCGCGAGCACACCGAGTGAGGAAATGCCGTACTGACGGTCGAAGCGAAGCTTCTTTTCGCGAAGCGTTTCATAAAGTGCACATACACGCTCGCGCGCGCCGCTTTGGGATTGCCCCATGACCAGTGTTTGTGAAAGCGCCTGCACGCCTGTACCGGAGTGGAATAGCGGCTTGAAATATTGAAAATCGTCTTCCATTCTTGAAAGTCCCTCTTCCACGCTAAGCGGAGAAAGCGCGAGCATTGCCGCGAAGATCACGTCGTCATTGCCGGTTATGAACCAATGCTGGCTCCGCATTCCCTCGTAAAATGCCCGGGCACGTGAAGCGATGGCGGAAACGTCGCCATCGGGCGCGTACTGCGCGCATTGGCATGCGGCAAGCGCGAGAAATTCCGAAGGGGAAAAGCGGCTTTGCTTCAGTGCGTCGTAATAGCTGAGCGCTTTTTGCAAGCAAAGCTCTCGATCCGGCGCGAGCGCGATGATTGCCGCTGCGCTTAAAGCCGTTGAACTGCGAAACATGGAAAAGAAGCCTGTGTTATTTTTAATCAGGGAACGGCCATCCTCAAAGGCGTAAAGGTCGGCTTCGCGATCATGTGCGGTAAATACAAAAGCGCTGAGCCGAAGCATATGGGAATTATGCCAGCGGTAAGCGGAGCGCAAAGAAGCGGTGTTGCGCACAAAAAGCGTAAGCCGTTTTTCGAGGAATGGTTCCATAAACGCCTCCTAGATGTAATGATAATTATTATAGCAGATTTTCGCCGCATCTTTCCAGCAAACATCGAGGAAAACATAATGTAGGAACGCCTGAAAAGCGGCCTTGCGTATTCTATGCAAGACCGCTTTGAGCGCTACAAAAACCTTTTTTATGCGCCTGATCGCGCGCCTCTTCGCGGCGCGGGGAACGGCGGCCAGTTGAGCGTTGCGCTTCGCCGCGCAGCAGGCTGGGGCGAAGGCGTAAAATCGGCGTACTGCCGGTAAAGCTCGTTGTAATTCGGCCTTGCGGCGGCATCCATCAGGTAGGCGGTGCGTTGCGCGCCGTTTTTGCGGTTTCCGTTGAGCGCGGCGATGATGTTTTCCGCGGTGGTGATGCCGATGCCGTGCCCGTAATAAAGCCCGCCGGGCAAAACAATCACGTTTTCACCCTGCCATTCGGGCGTTTGGGGGTTTACATCGGGGTTGTTAAAGTAGCCGCGGTCACCTATGATGAGCGATTGCACGTCTTTGGGTATGCCTACACTTTGTAAAAGCGGGTCCATTCTGTTCCAGTTCATCAAATAAATGCTCGGGAAGGTGCGGTTGAAAAGCGTATCACCGTAAACGTTCAGAAGTGCGCCGTAAAAAACGATCACCATGGCGGTCGCGCATTCTGTGCCGTACTTCCGCCCGTTTTGAAAAATGTCGCGAATGGCTGCGGCAGGGGACACGCCATCACGCAGGAGAAAACCGCCATTGTCCTTGCGCACCCAGTACGTTTCGTTGCAGCGGGATTCGTGGAACACCGCAAAGTCCATGCCGCTTCGGTTAAGCGCCTGAGCGGCCTCCGCAGTTTTTGCGCGAAGGTTCACCTCAAATTTCAATGCGTCTTCGCTTTTAAAGCGAAAGATGTCGCCGCTTTGCGTCATCTGCGTTAAAATTGTGCGCTCTATAGCGTTTGCAGGGTAGGCGCTAATCAGCGGAGCGGTATCGAACGGTTCCCCGTTCAAATAGACCATACCGTTTCGCCTCCGTTCTTTTTGGCGGCTTCCGCCTGCTGCGCTACGGGCTTTGTTTCTAGCTGTGACCATGCGGCAGGGTCTTTTTTGCGCATTTCGTGTGCGTACTGCGCGAGTATGGCGCGATCGCATTCTTCCAGCGCGGAGAATTCCGCAAGCCGCGCGCGTTCCTGTTCGTTCTGCGGCGTAAGTGCCTGCTTTTCGTAAGCGGGTGTTGCGCGGTTCACGTATTTTCGCGCGTGATCTACGCGAAACACGGCGGGCTTGGCGCTATACTGCATGCTTTCCCCGGCAAAGTACAAGAACGGGTCGTTTTCCCTCAGCCACCGCTCGTAATCCGAAAAGTGCATGTTCCCTTGCGCGTCGTCAACGCCTAAAAGCTCACGCGCCATGGCTGCGGTTTCCGCGTCGGGCGCGTCTAACCGTGTGGCAATCAGCCTCAGGCTGCTCGGGTCTCCAAGCCGAGATATGGCCCAAAAAAGGTCGTGGTAGTTGCGCCCGCTTCTAGCCCGTAAAAACAAAAGATCCACCGCGTAGGGCAGCGCTCGTTTTTCGTGGTACAAATCAAGAAGCACCGCAACAACACCGTCGAGCACCTCGTCATAAGCGCCACGTAAGCCTTCCTCACGGAAACCGGTAGTGAGCATCCATAGCAAAACGGAAAGCTCCGTGGTTGCAGGGTTTTTTAAATAGGAAGAACCTTCGCCTTTGGGGTTCCGCGCAAGAATTTGCTCCGCAATGCCAAGCGCCGCAATGTGCCTCCCTGAAAGCTGCATCTTTAATCCATGTTGCACGATCTGCTCCCGTGCTGAAAAAAGAGCGGGGAAGGAAAGCCTTTCATCGCTCAAAAGCAAGGCAGCGTGCCTCTTGTCGCCCGCGCACAGGTTCGAAAGCCTCGCGCGGTATTCATCGGGTGTGCTTTGCGCCCGCAAGGCATCCAAATATGCCGCGGGACGGGCAACGTTACCCGTCATTTAACATCCCTTCCGTTTCCTTTCCAAACTGACCGCAGCTTTGACTGCGGACACTACATAGTACGGAAACGGGCGGGATTTTGCGCGCGAAATGGGCAAAAACAAGCGGGGTAAATACAAACACGACAAACTGTTGTCGCATTCCATGTGGTATGATTATAAAAACATCTATGAAAAAGAGAACGTGTATGGACGAGAAAAAGATCATCGCGTTGCGCATGGAGCGGCAGTTTTTATCAAAACGATCGGGCTTGGTGGAGTATTTGTCACTTTATCGCGACATGCAGCCCGGGCAAAACGTATACTGGAACGGCTTTGGCGACCCGCCGAGCCTTACCTTTCGTGCCGATTTTGACGATATCGCATTCAACCGCGACCGGCAGGAGAAGCGCGAACTTGTAAAGGGCAGGTTTGCGGGTGGAAACCTCGGATGGATCATACCTGAGGATATAGAGCTTTTTTCGGCGCTTTATCGCAAGCCGCTCAAGGTTCCTTCGTACACGCAGCTTAAAATTCTTGAATTGATTGAGCGGGAAGGGCCTTTGAACATCCAGCAAATAAAAGAAGAAACGGGTTTGCTCGTCAAGGAGATTACGCCCGTTTTGCATCGCTTGCAGGAAGCTTTTTTACTCTATGAGGATCAGTACGACGGCGAGTGGGATCGTAGTTGGTGCAGATTTCAGGAAATGTTTCCGAATGCCGACCTTGAAAAATACGATCGGCAAGAAGCGCTCGCGCTTGTTTTACAGTGTTTTTCCTATCGCCATGTTCTTTTTGATTGTGCCATGGCAAAATCCTTTTACAAGCTGCCGGAAAAGGAAATCAAGGAGGCGCTTTTGCGGCTTGTAAAAAATGGCGTTCTTGTGGAAGCAGGCGAGGGCTATATGAGAAAAGAGGATGCACAGCTGATTGGCTGTTACAAGGCTGAACCGCTGCGCTTTGTTTATGCGCTGCACCGCAACGATTTTTTGTACAAATCATATGAGCATATCCTCAAAGAAAAGTTTAAGGCGTTGTATGAAAACCTTCCGTACGACCATGAAGCGCTGCAATTTTTACTCATCGACGGAGAATTCCATGGGGTTACGGTGGGGCATTTCAGAAATGGCCCGTATGACCTCAACGATGTGATTGTTGACCTTGCTGGTGCCCAAGAAAGAAAAACGGAGATTATAAAGGCCGTTCAAGACGCCAATTACGGCGCGATGCCCAAACGCTTCATGGGAACGGAACTGTAAACAGCAGCTCTTTCCATACAAAAAAACACCCTTCCGCCTACAACAATGGGGGAAGGGCGTTTTTTTAAGCAAACGATTAATTTAAAATCACAACCGTTATGCCTTCGTTGTTTTTCACTTCTCTTTCATAGCGCGAGAGGGAGCCGCAAAGCGCGTAAAGCTCACGCTTTCGCGAAAAAAATGCCTCGCCGCCCACGTAAGTTTTTACGATTGGGGATAGGCTCCTTTCGCCAAGCCGCGCTCGCACGGCGGTTTTTATTTTGCCGCCGCTGCCGCTGGAACCGTACCCGTGGATGAGAATGACCGCCTTGCCGCCCTGTTTTTTATGAGTGGACAGGGCGTTTTCCATAACGCGAAGCGCATCGGCAACGCTTGGCATGCCTTGCTCAAGGTTGAGTTTTACTATCTTTTCGGCCATGTTTGATACCGCCTAAAACGCGGCACCATATGCCCTCCGCTTGGCACCGCTTGGTTGCACCTATCATATCATAATCCATAAATGCTTGGGAGGGAAAAATTCGTGGTTCTCACTACCTTACACATCGTATACATCGCGATGGTCGTGGTAATTCTGGCCATTATGCTGATGAAAAAAGACATAATCATACCGTGTGTGATTGGTATCTTCGTGATGGGGCTGATCCAATTCGGGAACGTGGTTTCTGCGCTGCAGGCCATTTTCAACGCTGTGATCTACGCGGGAACAGAGTTTTGGGGCATTATCGTGACCATCTCGCTGGTGGTCGCCATGTCCAAGGCGCTGCAGGAACTGGGGGCGGACTCACTTATGATGTCGCCCATCAAAAAGGTGATGGTCAACAAAAACATCGCGTTTTTCGCGGTGGGCCTTACGATGATGGTGATTTCCTACCTCGTCTGGCCGAGCCCCGCGACGGCACTCGTAGGCGCGGTGCTTTTGCCTGCGGCGGTGCAGGCTGGGCTTTCGCCCATTTATGTTGCGGTGGCAATGAACCTGTTCGGCCATGGCATTGCGCTGTCGAGCGACTTCTTCATTCAGGGCGCACCTTCGATTGCCGCAAAGGGGGCGGGGATCGGCGCGTCGGAAGTGATGGCGGCGTCCGTGCCGCTTTGGGCGACGATGGCCGTTGTTACGGTTGCTGTGGCATTTTTCATGATGCTTCGCAACCAGAAAAAGCGGGGCGGCGCGCAGACGACATCTGTTACGGTGGAGCATGTTACCGTGATCGAGGGCAAGAAAAAACTCGCCAAGGTCATGGCAATTCTGGTGCCCGCAGCGTTTTTGGCCGACATTGCCGGTATGCTCGTTTTTAAGCTTGCCGGCGGCGATGCGACGGCGCTTGTGGGCGGCACAGCGGTGGTGCTCACCCTCGTGATGACGCTTTTGATGTTCAAGCCCAAGGAAGCGTTTGATAAGGTAGGCGACTACCTGAAGGACGGTTTTGGGTTTGGCATGAAGGTGTTTGTGCCGGTGCTCTTCATCGGCGGTTTCTTCTTCATCGGCAATCAGGGGGGCGCAGTGGCGGTACTTGGCCAAGGTGCACCCGCTATCCTCAACGACATCAGCCTTTTCATTGCGGATCGCGTGCAGATGTCGAAGCTTACCGCCGTGGCGACCCAGTCCGCCGTGGCGATCATCACCGGCCTTGACGGTTCAGGCTTCTCGGGGCTGCCTATTGTGGGTACGCTAGCTTATACCTTCTCGCAGATCATCAAAATCAACACTGCGGGGCTCGCGGCGCTTGGGCAGATTATCACCGTTTGGGCAGACGGCGGCACCATCATCCCTTGGGCAGTCATACCCGTGGCGGCTATCTGCGGCGTGAGCGCGCAGGAGCTTGCAAGAAAGAACCTCATCCCCGTGTTGTGCGGCTTCGCGGCAACCATCATCGTTGCACTGCTGATCCTGTAACATAAAAGAAGCGTTCTCACGCCTTTGTGGGTTTCCCTTTGCATCGCGCGCCGCGCACGGCGGCGCCGTCGGGCGGCGTATTTGCCAGCGCGGCGGTGTTGACCAATGAGCCCGGCGCGCGACGCTTGGTTAAACCGCGTCAAGCGGCATTAGCGTCTCTGTCCCAAGCTTGTGCCGCATCTTTCACACTCTACTCTGTGCTGAATACTATAAAACAACCTGAAATCGACCGAATTTGGAGGGAAAAGGAATGAAGAAGGTTTTTACTCTGCTGCTTGCGGTTTTGTTTGTTGCAGCTCTTTTTGGCGGCTGTTCGCAGAAGCAGGAGTTGAGGGACGTTACGCTTAACGAGGTAACGCGTTCCGTGTTTTACGCACCGCTTTATGTTGCGGTGACGCGAGGGTATTTTGAAAACGAGGGGATCAATCTTACCATTGTCACCGGTGGCGGCAGTGACAAGAGCATGACAGCGCTTTTGGCGGGCGACGCACAGGTGGCGCTGATGGGGCCGGAAACGGGCGTTTATGTTGTAAACGAAGGGAAAAGCGAGCATCCGATTATCGTGGCGCAGCTTACCAAGCGCGACGGTTCGTTCCTTGTTGGCAGGCAGGCGGAAGCGAATTTCGACTTTGAAAGTCTTAGAGGAAAAACGATCATCGGCGGCCGCCCGGGCGGTATGCCCTATATGACGCTTTGCTATGTGTTAAGACAGCATGGCCTTGAACCCAACGTGGATGTAACGGTGATCGACAACATCCAGTTCAGCCTTATGGGCGGCGCGTTTGAAAGCGGCACCGGCGACTATGTGACGTTGTTTGAACCCACGGCCTCGTTGTTTGAGCAGGCGGGGAAAGGCTATAAGGTTGCCAATATGGGGCTTGAAAGCGGCGAAGTGCCCTACACCACGTTCATGGTGCAGCAAAAGACCATCGACGCGGATCCGGCGTTTGTGGAAGCATTCGTGCGCGCCATTTACCGCGCCCAGCTTTGGGTGCAGACAGCTACGGATGCAGAGGTCGCAAAGGCAATGATGCCGTTCTTCCCGGATACCGACCAGGCGACGCTTGAGCTTGTGGCAAAGAGCTACCGCGCCACAGATTCGTGGACACAGGTGCCTACGATGACGGAGGACGCCTTCACCCGTTTGCAGGATGTAATGGAAGGTGCGGGCGTGCTTTCTGCACGGGTCGACTTCACGACGCTTGTGAACAATACCTTCGGCGAAAAAGCGATGGCCGAGATCAAAAAATAAAATCCGCGCGGCGTTTTTACCGTGCGGACGGCTGCGTCATACAACATGCGCGGCCATAAAAAAAAGAGGCGCGAAAGCGCCTCTTTTGTGTGTTCCGGTTTTCTTAGTCCTCATCCGAGTCCGCATCGGTCACGATGGGGGCGTTACAGGCGGGGCAGATAAGGTCTTCGCTGTTCTCGAGCATTTCCTTGTCGAAATAGGCGGTTTCGCCGCAGCTGGGGCATTTGAACTCTACGAAATCGTCGTCGTCATCTTCTTCGTCGTAGAGAAGTTCATCGATGTTGTCGATTTCTTCGTAGATGCCGTCCATGCACTCTTCAAGCTCCATGATGGCGGCTTCGTTTTCGTCTAGGGCATCAGCCGTGCTATTGAGCGTAGCGATAATCTCGTTGAGAAGTTTACCGGTTGTGTCGCTGCTTACGCCGAGCCCTTTGGCCGGCCCGCGAAGGTAAGAGACCTTTTCTTTCATGTAGCTCATGTATGTATCTCCTTTGCTGTTGTAGCTCCGATTTTGCAAGAGATGTACCTAGACAAGCCTATGAAGAACCATACCCTTTTGCGCGTTTTTGCTTTGCCAATAAACCGTAGTTTGGACAAAGGTATGGTTGTTTTGCCTTGAAAAGAAAGCTGAAAAGTGTATAATATAAAATATATAATTTATCGACTTGTCGGTACAATTTACCAATATTTTCTTGCCCGGAGGCTTAATACATGAATTTTGGAAAAATTGCATTTCTCGGCTGCGGTAATATGGGGCGCGCCCTTGCTACGGCAGTATCCAAAAAAACAAAAAACATTATTGTGAGCAGTCACGGCAGCAGTACCGCTGATGCTTTTGCAGAACGCCTCAGTGTATCTTCCGGCTCCAACGCCAAAGCCGTCGAAGAAGCCGACCTTATCTTCATCGGTGTCAAGCCGCAGGTTATAAGTGAGCTCGCGTCCGAGATTTCTCCTCTGCTTAAAGCAAAAAGCGAGGCCGGTTCCCGCTTCGTTCTGGTAAGTATGGCGACCGGAATATCTATGGAGTCTATCCTTGAAATTCTGGGTGCGGATTATCCCATTATACGCATAATGCCAAACACTCCCGCCTCAATCGGAGCCGGTATGATACTGTACTGCTCTCGAGGAGTTTCCGATGAGGAAGAGGCTGCTTTTTTTAATATAATGGAAAACGCGGGAACCTTTGATAAAATCCCCGAACAGCTCATAGACGCTGGCAGCGCCGTTTCGGGTTGCGGCCCCGCATTCGTTTGCAAGTTTATCGAGGCGATGGCAGACGGCGGGGTTGCCTGCGGACTGCCTCGCAAGAAAGCCCAAATGTACGCTGCCGAAACTCTCATCGGCACGGCGAAACTGGTACTTGAAAGTGGAGAGCACCCCGCAGCATTGAAAGATGCCGTGTGCTCCCCCGGCGGTACTGCTATACAAGGCATACGCGCTTTAGATAAGGGCGGGTTCAGCTCCGCAGTAATCGAAGCTGTTGTCGCCGCCTTTGAAAAGAACAGCCGGCTGAGCAAATAATCAAGAAGGAGATACCAAATGCGTATAGTCGTCAAAGTAGGTACCTCTACGCTAACACACAAGTCCGGTCATATGAATATACGTCAGGTGGAGCACTTGTGTAAAATACTCAGCGACCTAAAAAATGCCGGGCACGAAATAATCCTGGTATCCTCAGGCGCCATAGGCATGGGCCTCGGAAAGCTCTCGATCCCCTGCCGCCCAAAAGACATGCCCACGAAGCAGGCTGCCGCAGCCGTGGGCCAGTGCGAGCTTATGTACGTTTATGACAAGCAGTTTTCCGAATATAACCACGTTGTGGCCCAAATCCTTCTAACTGGCGATGACTTGGGTAACCCGGAGCGCCGCAAAAACTTTGAGAACACCGTGTTCAGACTTCTGGAGTTAGGCGCACTTCCCATCATCAACGAGAACGACACCATAGCGACTCAGGAAATCGCCGTGGGCGATAACGACACTCTCAGCGCCATAATAGCGGAAGGAGTCCACGCAGACCTTCTGGTTATTCTAAGTGACATCGACGGGCTCTACACCGCAAACCCCAGGGAAGATCCCAACGCGATAATCATTCCCGTGATTGAGGAAATCACCCTGGAGATTCACACCATTGCCGGCGGAAAGGGCTCGGAACTGGGAACCGGCGGTATGGTTACGAAAATACGCGCGGCAGAAATCGCTACATCTGGCGGAGCCGATATGATAATCGCTAACGGCGCCAAGCCAGAGCTCCTTTACGATATTGTCGATGGTAAAAATGTCGGAACTAAATTTGTGAGAAAATGAATATGGAAACAAAGAAACTTCTTGAAAAAGCAGCGGCTTCGAAAAGTATTGTGGCCTCGTTAAACACCGAAGTGAAGAACAACGTACTGCTTAAAATGGCAGATGCGCTGGAAGCGCAAACGGCCTCCATCCTCAAAGCGAATGCCGAGGATATGGCCGCCGCCAAAGGAACCATATCTGATGTTATGCTCGACAGGCTGGAGCTTACCGAAGACCGTATAAAAGGAATGGCCGACGGTGTACGCCGTGTGGCGGAACTTCCCGATCCCGTAATGAAGGTCGTAAATAACCTTGAAAGGCCTAACGGGCTTATTATCGAAAAACGTCTCGTGCCCATGGGAGTTGTGGCGATTATCTATGAAAGCCGCCCCAACGTTACCTCCGACGCGGCCGCCTTGGCTTTCAAGAGCGGTAACGTGGCCGTGCTCAGGAGCGGCAAAGAAGCTTATCAATCCTCTTTTGCCATTGTTAAGGCATTGAAAAGCGCTCTTACCGAGTACGGACTTCCCGACACTCTTGTAAATCTTGTAGAGGACAGAAGCCGCCAGAGCTCTGAGGACCTGATGACTGCCGTGGGGTACGTTGACCTGCTTATACCACGCGGTGGTCCCGCACTCATCCGCTCCTGTGTGGAGAATGCAAAAGTGCCTTGCATACAGACGGGTGTCGGCATCTGCCATATATATGTCGACGCTTCAGCGGACCTTGATATGGCCGTTAATATAATTGAAAACGCCAAGACAAGCCGCCCAAGCGTATGCAACGCGGAGGAAGTTCTTCTCGTTCACAGCGACATAGCGGATAAGTTTCTGCCCAATCTGAAGGCACGCATCGTAGACGGACGCGTGGGGAAAGGGCTCTGCCCTGTAGAGCTTCGCCTGGATAAACGCGCTGCGGAAGTTATCCCGGGTGCCATCGCCGACGAGAAGGACTTCGATACCGAATTCCTAGATTATATACTGGCCGTAAAAACAGTTGACAGCGTGGAGGAGGCAATCGCCCATATCGCCACCCACTCCACCGGTCACAGCGAGGCTATTATAACCTGCGACAACTCAAGTGCCGAGAAATTCGCTACCGCCGTGGATTCATCCTCAGTATATGTCAACGCATCCACCAGATTCACAGATGGCGGTGAGTTCGGCCTTGGCTGCGAAATGGGTATTTCCACTCAGAAGCTCCACGCACGCGGACCTATAGGCCTTGAAGAACTGTGCTCCTACAAATACGTTATACACGGCAACGGACAAACAAGATAAATTCCGCCACGCTAAAAAACAAGGGTGGTTTACCCTTAAAACAGGAAATTGATGTTATGGGTAAAAGAACGAGCATTGGGCGGTGTGCCATATATGACGCTTTGCTATGTGTTAAGGCAGCATGGCCTTGAGCCCAACGTGGATGTAACGGTGATCGACAACATCCAGTTCAGCTTATAGGCGGTGCGTTTGAAAGCGGCCTGGCGACTATGTGACGTTGTTTGAACCCACAGCCTCGTTGTTTGAGCAGGCGGGGAAGGGCTATAAGGTTGCCAATATTGGCTTGAAAGCGGCGAAGTGCCTTACACCACCTTCATGGTCGGCTTCACGACGCTTGTGAACAATACCTTCGGCGAAAAAGGGATGGCGAGATTAAAAGTAAAATTCGCGCGGCGTTTTTACCGTGCGGATGGTTGCGGCATATAACATGCACGGACGCAAAAAAAGAGGCGCGAAAGCGCCTCTTTTGTGTGTTCCGGTTTTCTTACTCCTCGTCCGAGTCCGCATCGGTCACGATGGGGGCGTTGCAGGCGGGGCAGATAAGGTCTTCGCTGTTTTCGAGCATTTCTTTGTCGAAATAGGCGGTTTCACCGCAGCTGGGGCATTCGAACTCCACGAAATCGTCGTCGTCATCTTCTTCGTCGTAGAGAAGTTCATCGATGTTGTCGATTTCTTCGTAGATGTCGTCCACACACTCGTCAAGCTCCATGATGGCGGCTTCGTTTTCATCCACAGCGTCGGCCATGACGTCGAGGGTGGCGATGATTTCGGAAATCAGCTTGCCGGTTGAATCGCTGCCAACGCCGAGGCCCTCGGCCAAACCGCGAAGGTAAGCAACTTTTTCTTTGATATAGCTCATAATTGTTCTCCTTTCTATGCTGTGACCTCGCAGGGGTTTAAAAAACACGGCCTAAGAGGTTCTTTTCTCCCTCCGCATAGGTTAGGGGCGAAGGGAGGGCATTTTTATTGTACTTGGTAACACAAGCGCTTATACACGCTCCATGTATTCGCCCGAACGGGTATCCACGCGGATGCGGTCGCCTTCGTTGACGAAAAGGGGAACGCTGATTTTCAAGCCGGTTTCAAGCGTTGCGGGCTTGTTGGTGCCGGTTGCTGTGTCGCCGCGGAAGCCCGGTTCCGTTTCCGTAACGGTAAGCTCAACGAAGTTGGGTGCCTCTACGGAGAAGGCCTTGCCTTTGAAGAAGCGGATGCTTACGTTCTGGTTTTCAACGATATAGGGAATCGCGTCTTCCACCTGGTCGAAGTTAAGCGGAAGCTGCTCGTAGGTTTCGGTGTCCATGAAGTAATACAGTTCGCCATCGCTGTATAGGTACTGCATTTCTTTGGTTTCGATAACCGCGCGCGGATACTTGTCCGTCGGGTTGAAGGTGCGCTCAAGCACGGCGCCCGTCATGACGTTCTTGAGACGGGTGCGCACAAACGCTGCGCCTTTGCCGGGCTTTACATGCTGAAAATCCGCGATCACCCAGACATTTCCGTCAATCTCGACTGTAACGCCTTTTCTGAAGTCGCCAGCCATTACCATAAGGAATACCTCCAAAAGAAATAAGGATAGAAGGTCGCCGCGCGGGCGCCCCAATTCATTCTTTTATATGTTACCACAGTACACGGCTTTCCAACAAGCGAAATCTGTGAAGAATGGCTGACTTTGGCAGACAAACAGGAAAAAAGTAAGCGGCGGTACGAAAAAGCGTAGAGTATAAGCTTTGCGCACGTTTTTGCCACGAAGTGTTCAAAAAATGCACAAGCCGTTTGCGTTGACAGGTGATTGACGAGGAGATAAAATAGTGAAGCATGGTTCCTGCGATCCATGCTTTGTGTCCATTTTTATCAAAAAGTGGCCGAGGCCGCTTTTCATCGAAGGAGAAACAAGAACATGCAGCACAAAAGCAATCGCGCGCTCCTTATCACAACGGCGCTTCTTCTGGTCGTTTTGATGCTTGCCGGCACCGGATGCAGCGCGGTGATTACCAACCCGGTCGTTGCTAAGGTGGGCGATGTGGAAATTACCTATTCCCAGTTCTATAACCAATATTCCACCTACCAGAGTTATTATCAGTATGGGCTCATCACCTTAAGCAGCGATGATCCCGTAGCCGAGCTCAAACAAATGGTGTTTGATTCGCTCATCGAAAGCGCCATTCCCGTTGCGCAGGCGCATAAGGAAGGCATTACCCTCGACGCAGAAGGCGAAGCGAAGCTTGCCGAAAACGTGCAGGCGCAGCTTGAAGCCGCGCTTGCCGATTATGCCGATCAGGTGGATGCAAGCATTACCGACGAGGCCGCCATCAAGGAAGCCGAAAAACAGCTGTTCATTGAGTATTTGAAGGATTACGACCTTA
>JAEZGQ010000076.1 GCA_023416895.1 Bacillota bacterium
AAATGAGAACGAACAAAAGCGTATTGTCCGGCGCGGCGGGCTTTACAACCGGCGCTTCCGTGGGCACGGGTGCGGCTGTGGCGCCGGGCGCATCGGTTGCCGCAGGGGCTTCGGTCAAGACCGTGATGCGGCCTGCGGGCTCTTTATATTGATCGCCTACCGCACCGTTAAGCGCGGTGGTAATGTACTCGATCACCACCTCGTCGAGCGTTACGCCGGTATCCACCATGGACTGTGCCTCGGTAAACACATAGTAGGTATCGCCGCCCGCCGCCACGAAGTTGTTTGTGGCGATGGTGTAAAGCGCGTTTTCATCAAACGGCACACCGCCAACGCTTTCAATGGTCACGCGGCCGATGCTTGCAGGCGCAAAGTAGGTGGAACCCGGATAGGCCTCGCCTTGTGCGTAAGGTACGGTGGTATTGATGGAAAATACGATACCCGCCACCTGCGGGAAGCCGCCGACCATTTCCGGCGTGCAGAAGGTGGAGGCCTCGATCGCCTCAAGAAGCTGGGCACCCGTTACCGTTACAAGACAAAGCGTGTTGCCAAAGGGCAAAACGGTATTGATGTCTTTTTTTGTAATATCGCCCGCTTCGATGTCTACACGAATACCGCCGCCGTTGTTGAGCGCCGCGACGGGCATCGGGAGGTTCGCAAGCGAAGCGTCGTTTTGGAACTTCCAAAGCACCGCGTCGGCAATCAGGTCACCCATGTTGGTTTCCTGCTGGCGCACGCCGCTGTCCTTGGAGCCGTATAGCTTTACGGACGTGGTGGCAAATACCTTGCCGAATTCAGCGTCCACCGCCGCGATGATGCCGTTTGCACGCGCGGCAACAGCGAAGTCCTCCGGCATGTCATCGGTTACATCGATGAGCATGGAGGAAAGCGTTTTGGTTTCGGGGTCGTAAACGACCGCGCCGATGTTGTCAAACGCGGTGCCGGTGGAAACGAGCATGGTGCCGCCCGGTTCATAGCCTTGGTATTCGTTTTTCATGCCGTCGATCACGGTGTGGCTGTGCCCGTCAATGAAAAGGTCGATGCCGTTGACCTTTTGAAGAAGGTCTGTTGAGCGGTTGCCCTCGCTTTCCGCGTCAACGCCAAGGTGCCCAAGGCATACGATCAACTCGCAGCCTTGCGACATTAGAGCGTCTACGGCGGATTGCGCGGCGGCAAACATCTCGTTGCCGGCGGCAAAGGAAACGCCTTTGATCATGGCGGGGTTTGCTTTGGTGGCCGTTTCAGGCGTCACAATGCCGAACACGCCGATCTTTACGCCGCCTTCTTCAAAAATTGCGTAAGAATCAAAAGCGGTTTGGCCGTTTAAGGCAACGTTGGCGGCCACGGTTTTGTATTGTGCCTTGGCGAGAATGTGGATAAGGTTTTCAAACCCGTAGTCGAACTCGTGGTTACCCACTGTGGCCACATCGTAGCCCGCAAGGTTCATAAGGTCCACAGAGGTTTGGCCCTTGACCAGGCTTACGTAAGCAGTGCCTTGAATGTAGTCGCCGTCATCCATCAACAGTACTTTTGCACCCTTTTGTTCAATGGCGTCACGCGCCGCGGCGATTTTCGCATAGCCGGTAAGCGCACCATGTACATCATTGGTGTGAAGGATTACGATTTTACCTTCAAGGTCGCCGGAAAGAAAATCTTCAAGCGTGGAAGGCTGGGTGTCGGCCAGCGCAGCCGTGCTGCCAAGGGTAAGTACCATAGCAAGGACAAGCAGCAGGGAAAGCAGTTTTTTGCGCATTATCTGTCTCCTTTTTTATATTTGTGCGGTAAAACCGCCTGTTGCTAAGTAAGCATACAACAAAATAGGCGTATGAAACACATCTTGGGGAAAATTTATGGTGAAAAAAACCAAATTCCATCAAAGAGAAACGCTTTCTCCCGTACGTAAAAAGTGTACGAAGCGTTCCTTTACGGGTTTGTTGGTCAAAATGCTAAGTGCCCGTGCATAAAGACCGAGTTGCTTTTGGTGTTTTTGCGCGGCTTCCGAAGCGGAGACACCTAGGGGGATGTAGTCGGTTTTGTAGTCGAGAAGCACCCATGCGCCGTCCTCCAAAAAGCAGCAGTCGATTACGCCTTGCAGCAAAATTGGCTCGTTCCCGGCGTTTTCCAAAAGCTCCGAAGCGGGGACGCGGCAGTTAAACTCAAGCTCGCGTTCGCGAATTTTTGCGTTGATCAGGCGCTGTCCGATTGCTGAAGTGAAAAAGCCCGCTACCTGATGCGCGCTGATCACGGCGGATTGCTCATTGGATAGAATGCCGCGCTCCAAAAGCGACGAAATTTCCGTCTGCACCGTTTCTGTTGTGTGTGGGCGAATGCTGATGTATTCCATCAAAAGGTGCGTGGCCGTGCCGCGCTCTGCGGGGGTTGGTGTTTTTGCGGCAAAGAAGTCCGGTGTTTCACGAAGCGCGGGTAAGCTCTGAGAAAGCCCCGTTACGCTGAGCTTCGAGGGGAGCGTTGTAGCTTCCTCATATGGGTAGCGCCAGGAGAACTGCGCGTCAAGCGCGGAAGTATCCGCCTTGGCGGCCTCCTTGAAAAACGCGCGGCATTCACCCTCGTTCACCGCGGCGAACGAATCCATACCGCCTTCGGGGGAGGCGGCGGTAATGGTGCAAAAGGATGTCCCTTCAAGCGCTTGAAGCCCCATGCTCTGGCGGATGGCGTTGGCGCAGGGGGTATCCATAAGCGCGCTGAGCGCCCAATCTAAAAAGCGGCCTGCGTTTGAAACGCTCAGCGGCGTAAGCGGCACAAGCGCCTTTTGCAGCGTTTCTTCGGTGTTTTTTACCGTTGCGAGCATAATAAGCGCGTCGCGCGCGCGGGTCATGCCTACATAGAGGAGGCGCATTTGCTCGGCGGTATCGGCAAAGTGGCGGCTTTCGCGCACCCCGCGCCACAAAAGCGTTTTTGCGCAGGCACCGTTGAGGATGG
>JAEZGQ010000096.1 GCA_023416895.1 Bacillota bacterium
ACGCGAAGCGCCTGACGGCTCATGGTTTCCACAGCTGTTTTCGCTGCGGCAATGTCGCCAGCTACACATTTTTCAGCAAGCACGTCAAACGCGCCTTTTACGATTGCAATGTTTTTGCCGTTAATACGGTTTACCGTAGTCATAAGCTTGCGATCGGAATCAAACGGTATTTCGGTAAGTCGCGGATATTGTGCGTTGAGTTCCTGCCTCGTCATGCCGTTTTTATGCGCCGCAAGAACAATGGCTGTTTCAGTCGGGTCACCGACATGGCGAACCTCGCCATTTTCCAGTTCTACATATCCATCACAGCAAAGCGTACCGTATTTTAAAAGTTCGCGTACCTCGGCAGAATTTTCCTCTCCAATTTCCTCGGAAGCACCGCTTTTTACGTCGAACGCTTTTACGAGCGTCATACGGTTTTGCGTGAGTGTACCGGTTTTGTCTGAGCAAATTACGGAGGCGCTGCCAAGCGTTTCCACGGCAGGTAGCTTCCGAATGATTGCGTTGCGCTTTACCATGCGCTCCACGCCGATGGCCAACACAATGGTTACGATTGCAGGTAGTCCCTCTGGAATAGCGGAAACAGCAAGCGAAACGGAGATCATGAAGATTTCCATCACATGCATTTTGTCAAGAATACCTACCACAAAGATAACCGCGCAGATGGCAAGCGCCGCAAAGCCAAGGTACTTGCCAAGGCTTGCGAGCTTTTGCTGGAGTGGCGTTTGCCCTTCCTGCTCAGAATCCAACATGTTGGCAATCTTGCCCATTTCGGTATTCATGCCGGTGGAAGTAACCACCGCGCGCGCACGGCCGTATGCGACGCTACAGCCGGAGTATACCATGTTGCGCCGATCGCCAAGTGGGGCGTTTTCCTCCACTTTTAGATAAGCTTCCTTCTCGGAAGGTACGGATTCACCCGTCAGAGCGGATTCCTCACATTTCAGGCTTGCTGATTCGATAAGACGCGCATCCGCCGGAATAAAATCGCCCGCCTCGATATGAATGATATCCCCAGGAACCAAAAGCATTGCATCAATTACGGTCTCTTTTCCGCCACGTACCACGCGCGCATGGGGCGCTGAGAGCTTTTTGAGCGCTTCAAGCGCTTTTTCGGCCTTGCTTTCCTGTGCCACGCCAAGCGCAGCATTCAAAATTACAATCAAAAGGATTAAGATAGGCTCCACAAAACCTTCTTCTCTGTTGTAAAGAGAAACCGCAAAGGAAATTGCAGCCGCGACGATCAGGATGATGATCATCACATCCTTGAACTGGTTCAAAAACTTTTGCAGCAATGTTTCTTTCTTTTTTTCGGTAAGCTTATTTTCCCCATGCTCCGCAAGGCGCCTTTCGGCTTCCTCTGCACTCAGTCCTTGCGTCGCTTCAACCTCAAGCTGTGCCAGAACTTGATCGGTTTCTTCAAAATACGGTAACAACTGCGTCCCTCCTGTTAATTATTTACTGTAAAAATCAAAACAGCTTGTAATTTAAGCATTCTTTCTTATGCCGTTGCAAAGCTGTACCAAATTGATTGTAAAGGATTTTCCACTCAGCCGTCAATACCCATTGTGATTACCATATGCTTTTCAATGCAAAGAAGCGCTTTTAAGCGCTTCTTTCGCGGTGTACGATGATTTAGGCTTGGGCTTGGAAATGCAGTGACATGAGCTGTGAAGGAAGTTGAAAAAATGCCTCCGAATGCTCAAAGCCGCATTTGCTTGCATGCGCACGGGAAAGATAATCAACGTAAAACCTAAGGTCTTTCTCGCCATGCATCTGGCTTTTGTGGAGAAAGATCGCTTCGAGTTTTTCCTGCAGTGTTTCTTCGATGTTCACAAATACATTTGCCGAGTTTGTCGTGTGAAAGACGATCGAGTCCACACTGTGCGCCTCGCCGACATCTTTATGGTAATGCGGCGCTGCGCTCAAAAACGCCGCTTGTGCTGTCGACATTGCAACAGCAAGCCGATCGGGATGGAATTCATAAGGCCGATAAGGATCCATCGAAAGCACCATTTGCGGGCGCAACGCACGAATCACGGCAAGGATGCCGCGGCATAGCTCCACCGCCGGGGGGCAGTCGCCGTCGGTATAGTCAAAAAACAGCTGTTCTGTAATACCGAGCAGCTTTCCAGCCTCCATGGCCTCCTGCCTGCGAATCTCCATAAGCTTCAACGGGGAAAGCGACGCATCAGGTGTGCCTTTGCTTCCATCGGTAACCGTAAGAAAAAAAATTTTGCAGCCCTTTTTTGCGAGTTTTGCAATCGTACCCCCGGCTGCCAACTCCAACTCGCGCGGGTGGGCCTGTACGCAAAGGAGGCTTTTGCAGTTTTCAAGCTCCGTATGTTCTACATAGGTAAAAAGGTCCAATTTTGATTCCCCCAAAAAGGCAGATGCTTTTGCCTCATTCTAGCACGGCACCCCTGTTGCGTCAACGCCAAGCGGCGACTTGCCTGCACGATTTCAGTTGGTGGAAAGGCCGTTTTTCCTGGATTTTGTGCGTTTGACCTCCCCTACTATCCACAAGAAAGCCGGCAAAATGAGCTGAAACGGTATGGCGTACATCCTGTAGACGGGAATCCATGCGAACATTTCCATAAGATTCTTGTATAGGATTTCGGAAAGTGCCATCATCAACAGGGCAACCGGAAACACAAGGCGCTTATAGTCCGTTATTCCGGCAAGCTTTGCGATGCCGGTTGTTGCAGCAAACAAACATACGGACATTTTGATAACGCCGCTCATGATGAAATTCATTGAGATAGAGCCTTCAATGCGAGCAAAAAAGTCGCCGATGTTGATGATCCTTGCCGCCACAAACGAGGTAAAATACGACGCACTAGACATCGCCGGTCCAAGAATAAGTATGTTGCGAACCACGATTACCACAAGGATCAATGTCGCCGCAAGAATGCTCCAAAGGAAAATTTTATAGGTGTTATCCTGCTTGCGTACAGCGCTTGCGGCTGTTAGGAACAGAACCGTTTCCGCATAGGGAAAGGTAAAAACAACATAGCCGTCTTTAAGTAGTTCTCCCCAGTTTGTCGAAAGCACGGGCAAAATATAGTAAGTTTCCATTTGATTGATTGCCCCCAGCACCGTAATGATCACTACAATTATTACAAGAAGCAAGCAGGCCACCGCAAGCTTCCCTATGATCGGAACCCCGCTTTTTGCCAGGTAAATTACTGCTGCCATAATAACGAGCATAACCGCTACGCGAGGTGTTGCCTTTAAAACATTCACCTGAATAAACTCAACAAAATTCCTCAATACAAGCGCTCCTAAATGAAGCGCGTACCATGTAAAAAGCACAATGATAACTTTTCCGGCTATCTTCCCTGCAGCCGATTCGGCAATTTCATACAGATCCATTTCCGGATAAAGCTTCATAATGCGTGCATACATGAAAATTACAGGTATGCTGTATGCGGCCGCAATCAAAACCGTCATCCAAGCGTCCTGCTTCGCGCTGGTGCTCACGCCAACAACCACAGTGCTTCCAATGATGAACATAATGATCATGCAAATTGCGTGCCTCGGTTCAAGCATTGCTTTTTTCATATGCTGTCCTTTCAGGATTGCGGTCCGAATACCGCCTCCACTATTTTATTAATCGGGTCTGTAGGGCTGGGTACTTTTACCCCGATCACATGCAAGACCAGCACACTCATCCCAAGCAGAAGGATCGAGAGATAAACGATGTTGCCCGTTTTGCTCTCGTTCTTGCGGTATGGTAAAAAGTCAAGCGCAATCGCACATACTACAAAAAGCAAAATAAGTACAATTTCCATAGCGTCCCTCTTCCTTTACGATTTCACATACTCCGTGTTGGCAATGGAAATTTCCGTATCAGCAACGATAATGGCATTGCGGAAATAATCTTCCCAGTTGTCTTTCAGTTGCTCCCATAGATGTGCATCCGTATCGTGAATGTAATTACCAAATCCAAAAATATCGGCTCCATATTCCTGTTGCACCCGTTTTGCAGTTTTTTCAATTGACTTGTTCACTTCCATTTGCGCAAACGTCTCATACTTTTTTATGGTTGTTTCGTTGAGCAAGTTGGCCGTCTCGGCGGTTTCACTCAAAAAAGTAATAATGCGAACCTTGACACAAAAAGTTACACGCCCGTCTTCCCCAACTTCATAGGAAAGCTCCGTGCTGCTTTTTAAAACATCAAGCGTAAAGTAATCGCCGGATCCTTCGGAAAGCGGGCAAGTTAGAACCCCACCATGTACTTTATCGATCATGAAAAGCAGCATTTTTGTTTCCAAAGGGCTGAGTATTCCTACCATGAAATTATCCTTAAAAACTGCTACGCCCGAGGTTTCCACAACCTTCTCTTCGTCGTTTACAGCTTCGTGAAAAATCGGCAGCACCAAGTCCAAGCCCTCCGCGTTCAAAAGGTTATATGCTTCGTATGCAGCAACTTGGTAGCTAAGGGAAGCAGTTCTATGGTCCTGCTTGAGAATTTTATCCATTTCATTAGAGACTACGCTTTGATCAAGCCCAATTAAGCGCAAAAGATCGCCTGCAGGCTGGCCGACGCTTACTATAATATTGGCAGTTTCCCGCATTTCAGCGTCACGTACGATCCAGTCGAGTATTTTTTCAATTTCGCCATCAAGCATAAGCTGCTCGCTAACTACAAGCACGGTAGAGTGACCAAAATACATTAAAGAGGTAACGCGCCTATTTGCGTTGCGAATGGCTTCGGAAATGGTTCTTCCGGTAGATTCCACAATTTTCGCGTGCAACCCCTCTTGCTTGGTATTTCCGGAAAGATCCATCATTTCATACGTTACAATATAGTCTCCCGACTGCTCGTTTCTATCTACAGCCATTCCCGCCACAAAAGAAAGTTCATTAAGGCTGCGGTAATCCCAGCAGCCACATCCCAGTGTGCAGACACCTATCACAAGCAAAAGGCAAATGGTTCGCTTAAACATTGCGGTTTTTACCTTCCTTTTGGCGTATTCTGTTTCTTGTGATTTCACCCGGCCTTGTGATCATTTCCCACCATGGCGCACGGAAAACTGTATCTTTTACTTCCTGAAAACGAAGGTCTCCCACATGGATGACTTGCGGTATACCGAAGGATTGAAGGTTAAAAATGTGTATTGCTATTATCAGTACCCCAATAACAAATCCCATAAAGCCGAACAACGAGGACAACGCTAATATCCCCAGCCTTAAGTAAATAACTGGTGCGTTCATATTGGGTACTAGCAGGTTTGTAATGCCCGTAAAAGCAACGACAATAATCATCGGTGACGAAACAAGCTTTGCTTCCACCGCCGCCTGGCCTATCACCAAAGCGCCTACGATGCTAAGTGCTTGGCCAATGCTCGACGGCATCCTTACGCCTGTTTCGCGAAGAATATCAAATACGATCAACATTACAAATGCTTCCAGCGCCGCGGGTAGAGGCACACTCATACGTTCGGAAGCGATATTGATAAGGAGTGCCTGCGGGAGCATTTCACGGTGAAACGCGACAATTGCAATGTACAGCCCCGGTGTTGCGAGCGTTGCAAAAAAACCAAGGATGCGGATTATCCTTGAAGTTGTAGAGTAATAATAATTTAAGTAGTAGTCTTCGCCGCTTTGGAAATTTTCAATAAACAAATATGGCACGGTAATAGCATTGCACGTTCCGTCCACAAACACCGCAATCCTGCCCTCAAGAATTTTTCCTGCTACCACATCCGGCTTTTCCGTATAACCGGTAGTACGAAACGGCGACCATGGTGCGTCGCGAATCAGTTCGACGATATAATTCGTATCGAGCACCGCGTCGATGTCGATTTTTTCGAGCCTTCTATATAGTTCAGCAAGAATGCTTTTGTTTACAATACCTTCTAAATAGCAAACACACACCGAGGTATTGCTTCGTCTGCCTAAGCTCATAAACTTCATTTTTAGCGCAGGCGTGCGCAACCTACGCCGTACAAGCGAGAGATTACTCATAATGGATTCCGTAAAGCCTTCACGCGGGCCTCTCAGCACCTTTTCGCTGTCCGGCTCCTCGACGCTTCTCGTCGTAAAGCTTTTTGAATTTAAAATGAGAACATCTTTGCTACCATCCGCCAAAAGAACCGTATCGCCATAGGTAATGGCGTCGATTACTTTTTTAAGTTCTTGCGTTTTTTCTGCCTCGTTGACCTGTACAATTTCCTTAAGCAGTACATCGGCAAGCGATTCCCCGCCTTGCGGCTTGATTTGCGCGCTTATAAGGGGGTTCACGATGGTTTGACTGATCAGGAGCGAATCCACCAAGCCGTCGCAGTAAAACAGGCAAAACTTTTGGCTACCGTCGTTTTTGTTTTCAAGCTCGCGCACGCGAAGAATGTCCACATCCGCAAAAAGCTCCTTTATAAACTCCATGTCCTGATGTAAATTGCCTGTAAACATATGGTCGCCAAAGGTAGCGTTCATGTTCTGAACTGCATCTTGTATGAATTTTTCTTTTTTCTTTTTTTTGCCGCCAAAAAGGTTTTGAAGCATAGTTGCCCTCCATCCCCATTTTTATCGAAAGCTTAAGCATATCGCTATTATTTTTCTTTTTATGGAAAAATATGTGGTCAAGAAAAGAACGAAAAAGGAACCCGAATGTAATATTACACTCGGGCTCCTTCTTAAAAACTTCCGTCTTTAGCCTTTGGCAACCACCACATAGGGTTGCAGCTGGAAGGGTTTTGCCGCTACGTTGCGGTCGTTCCACATATAAAACCAGCGCTCGGCCGGATAATAATAGTAACCATCCTGCCAATGGTCGCTCGTGTCGTATGGGTCCGCGAAAATGATGATGTCGTCGCCGATGCCCGGGGTTCCAAGCGTGTCGTAGCCGATGATAATCTGCCAATGGCCGTCCCAATCGCTCCACTCCACCAAAATAAGCTCGTCGTTTTTGAGGTGACCGGTGACCCATTGTACAAAGAAGCTGTCGCTTGCGTCGTCCACCCAAGCTTCGGTTGCAGGATCGTTTTCCGAAGCGTAAAGGGAAACGGATTCAAACGTGGGAGGAAGGTTGCCGATGTCGTTATCGGTATAGCCCTGCCCCGCCTGAATTAGCTCCGCATCCGTATAATCGGTGCGGTAACTCGTTTCAATCACTTTGATGCCCTCAATTTGGGAAAAGAGAGTCACGAGTTTGCCGACGTTTGCACCGTATTCATAGAAATTATCGGCGCTGCCGGGCTTTGCGCCCGCGGTATCTTCATCTACGGAAACGCTCCCGAGCTCACAAAGCTCCATTTCCGTGTGACCGCTTAACCCAAAGTGCTCAAGCGCCATCAGCGTGGAGGCTGCCCCGCAGGAATACTCCGTGGTCTGCTGAAAGGTTTTGAAGCCCGTGAGGATGGTCAAGCTGTCACTCGATTTCATATTGTAAAAATCGGGGTTGCTAAAGTAGATGGAATCTTGATGATCGCCCGCGAAAGCATAGGCATCCGCACCGCCGTATTCATCGTTGTCCGTGCCCGAAATCACTTCGGGCTTTGCCTTTTGCTCCGTCTGGGAAGCGGGTGCGGCACAGCCTGCCGCAAGGGAAACAGCCATAACAATGCTCAGGATAAGCGCGATAAGGTTCTTTTTCATTGTTTTTCTCCTCTTTTTTTAATGTTGATCAAAAAATGAGGATACTTGTGCTTGGCATCATTCTACTGCTTGTATTATTTATTACAGATAGACACCCATCTTTTTATTTATCCATTGGTAGAATCCGGAGTAAACGCAGTCCGAAACCGGCCGTTACTCATGTTGATCGCTTACAAGTATCGCTTGACGTCCGCAAAAAATGCGGATTTCGTTGGGGCTTCGGCATATGCCGTACCCTCGCTCCCTAAGATAGGGGCGAAAAACCAATTGGTTTTCAGGCTGACTCGTAATGGGGCGCATGCGCCTTTCAACAAGGTATCCTGTGTTCCTTCGGCTTTTGACCCGGCTGTCCGTCTGGCCTTTTGTGTACGAAAAAATTGTACCGGTCATATTCTCCCTTTTTCAGGGAACAACTACCACACCTCCGTTCATACAATTTTGCATTATAATCACAAGACGTGGTGATGTCAATTATTATTTCACTACGAACAAGGCTTTCAGCACACATAAAAAAGAGGCGGCCGCCTGTTAGCGTTCCGCCCACGCATTGCAAAAAAATGCTCAATGTTTTTCCAAAAGTTGTATTTTCACACCGTTGGGATCGCGAATGAAGAAGTATGTAATATGAGGGTTGGGCGTGAACGGGCCGCTTTCGATTTCGATGCCGCGCCGCTTCAGAAGCGCTTTGGTTTCCTCGGGATTGTTAAGTTCAAACCCCAAAGAGATGCCTTCTATTTTTTTATACCCTGTTGCGCTTTCGTCGCAGATCAATTCCACTTGCGTTTCGCCGCCCAAAAACGCCAACTCACGCGTTGGGCCGACATTGCGCCTTTCATTTAGGGACAACCCAATGACGTTCGTATAAAAGTCAAGAGATTCTTCCATATCCTTTACCGAAACGGTGCTCCAGCAAAAACGCATGCGTTCGATCCTCCATATAAGTTGTTTTCTTGTATTGTACCATATGCCGTTTCGCACAAAGCAGGCGGCAACTTCACATTTTCCACACAAGTTTGCGCTAGAATGAAACCGTCATCCGACAAACGGAAAATACGGTGAGTGAAGTTTACACCGCAGGACGAAAGCGCATTGCTTGCAACTGCCGATCGCATGATATAAGCTGCATCACCAAATGGAGGCGAGCAACTTCGTTTTCCTTTCCACTCCCCCACGTTTTCCTGAGAAAATGTGCAGAACACCGTGACTTCGTCACCAAAACGTATCCTAAAATTTCCATCCTGCTTCGGGCAAGTGTATAATAGAGATAGGGCGGGCGCATCGCTTTTACATGAAGGTATGATGTCGCAAGATAGATTGCGGTGGCCTTTCCCGCCAACACAAGGAGAAATATCTTATGACCGAAAAAACCTACGGTATTACCGGCATGACATGTGCAGCTTGTTCCGCGCATGTGCAAAAAGCCGTGCAAAAGGTAGATGGTGTTCTATCGTGCGAGGTCAACCTCGCAACCGAAAAGCTTACCGTCAACTTTGATGAGGAAAAAACAAGCTTTACTGCGCTCCAAAAAACGGTGGAGAATGCCGGGTACGGCCTTTACGAGCTTTCACAGGATGTAAGCGCAGAGCTTACCATTGAAGGTATGAGCTGCGCGGCGTGTTCGGCAGCGGTCGAGCGTGCGCTAAAAAAACTCGATGGTGCACAGAGTGTGAGTGTTAATCTCACCACGAATCGCGCGAGCATCTCCTACGACCCCGCCCGTCTTTCGCTTTCGGTCATTAAAAAAACCATAGAAGACGCGGGCTACGGCGCGAAGGAACTTGAAGAAAGTGGCACAGCCGACGAAACAGAGCAACGCCGCGAAAAAGAGCTCAAGGGCATGCGCACAAGGCTAATCCTTGCTGCTGTATTCGCCGTGCCTGAGTTTTACATTGCCATGTCGCATATGATCTCGGCCATTCGGCTGCCATTGCCAACCTTCATGAACCCGCACAATTTCCCTCTCATTTTCGCGTTGGTGCAGCTTGTTTTAACCATCCCTGTGCTCATAGGCGGCAGCCGCTTTTTCCGCGTTGGCATGAAATCGCTTTTTAAAGCAGCACCGAATATGGATACGCTGATTGCCATTGGCACGGGCAGCGCGTTCCTTTACAGCGTATATGCGACCGTTCGAATCTGGCTGGGCGATTTTCAATTTTCGGCTTCGCTCTACTTTGAGTCAGCCGCCATCGTTATAACGCTTGTGATGCTTGGCAAATACCTTGAGGCCGTTAGCAAAGGACGCACTTCGGAGGCTATCAAAAAGCTGATGCGCCTCGCTCCGAAAACCGCGCTCGTCGTTCGCGAAGGAGCGGAGTACGAGATCCCCGTAGTTGAAGTGCTCGTGGACGATACGGTTGTTGTAAAACCCGGCGGCTCCTTCCCCGTTGACGGCATTGTGACAGACGGTATCTCCTCTGTAGACGAATCCATGCTTACCGGCGAAAGCCTACCCGTAGAAAAACGCGCAGGAAGCGCCGTTACGGGCGGCAGCATCAACGGCGAAGGGTTAATCCGCTTTCGTGTAACGCAGGTTGGCCGCGATACGATGCTTGCAAAGATCATTCGCCTTGTGGAGGATGCGCAGAGCAAAAAAGCCCCAATCGCAAAACTAGCGGACGTTGTTTCCGGCTACTTTGTGCCTGCGGTCATGGGCATTGCGCTTATCAGCGCCGTTGCCTGGGCTATTGCCGGAAAGGATTTTGATTTTGTTCTTACGGCGTTTGTTTCCGTACTTGTGATCGCTTGCCCCTGCGCGCTGGGGCTTGCTACGCCTACCGCCATTATGGTTGGCACGGGAAAAGGCGCGGAGCTTGGCGTTCTCATTAAGAGCGGCGAGGCGCTCGAAGCCGCACATCATATCAATACCGTGGTACTCGATAAAACCGGCACCATCACGGAAGGAAAGCCGCGCCTCGCACAGGTGCTTGCACTGGACGGCTTCCAAGAAGCGGAGCTTTTACGGCTTACAGCCGCCGCCGAGAGCGGTTCCGAGCACCCTGTTGCGCGCGCTATTTTAGAAGCGGCAACTGCACGCGGCATTACCCTGCCACCTGTTGCTGAATTTCAGGCGGTTCCCGGGCGCGGCATCGATTCGCGCGTAGAGGAAAAGCATGTTCTGGCGGGCAACGAAGCGCTGATGCGCGAGCAGGGCATTGCGCTTGGCGACGCGGCCGAGCGCGCGAGAGAGCTCGCTTCCCGTGGTCATACGGTGATGTACATTGCCGTAGACGGCGCATTAAAGGGTCTCATGAGCGCGGCTGACGCGGTGAAAGAAGGAAGTAAGCGTGCCGTTGAGCGGCTAAAAAACCTCGGCATTGAAGTAGTAATGATCACAGGCGACAACAAAAACACAGCACTTGCCATTGCCGCGGAGGTGGGCATCGAGCATGTGCTTTCGGATGTTCTGCCACAGGATAAGGCGGCGCAGGTGAAAAAGCTCCAACAGGAGGAAAGAAAGGTCATTATGGTAGGCGACGGCATCAACGATGCCCCCGCGCTTGCGCAGGCCGATGTTGGCATGGCCATCGGCACGGGGACGGATATTGCCGTGGAATCCGCCGATATCGTTTTGATGCGCGGCGACCTCAACGAAGTGCCCACCGCCATCGAGTTAAGCCGCGCCACCATTCGAAACATCAAACAAAACCTGTTTTGGGCGTTTGGGTACAACACACTTGGCATACCGTTTGCGGCGGGCGTGTTTTACCTGTTTGGCGGGCCGCTTCTTAACCCCATCTTTGCGGGCGCAGCCATGGCGCTAAGCTCCGTATCGGTGGTAACAAACGCGCTGCGCCTAAAAACCTTTAAGCCCAAGGGATAAGGAGTACATCTATGAAACGTAAAATGGCAACGTCGGTTTTTGCCTTAATTCTGACCGCAGTATTTTTTTCCGCGTGCGCACAGCTTGATGTTGTAAAGACTTACGCCGAAGAATCCATGAGCGATATCGCATATACCTTTCAAAGCGCTTCCTCCGGCACGGCCGATGGAAAGTTTACTTTTTCCGCCGACGGCGAAACCATTTTGATCGTAAGCGGAGATTATGCTGCGGATAAAAACGATATTTCAATCTCCACCCCGCTCGCCCCCTTCCTCGCTGCCGGGCTTTCCGAAAACGCGCTGCCTGAAGGATACAGCCTTTCGGGCGAAAGGCTTCTTCTGAGCGCCGATTACGGCACCGGAACAGGTAAAACGGACGGCTTTGTTCCTGCACTTTTTGAAAGCGTAGCCGCGCAAAGGCTTGCGCTTTCCTACCATACGGAGCTTGACCATTTCGGCATCTCTTTGGGAAACGGAAAGTTTGAGTTTTCCAAGGATTATCAAAACAACGACAAAGACATTGTTTTTGTGCTAAACGCAGCACCGCTCAAAGAAGCGGGCGTCGATGTGGAGCATGTTGAAGGATGGGTTTTAAAAACCATGGCGGACGAGAACGGCAACGACATCGATCTGCTTTTAAAGCCCTTTGATCTTGGAGAAAGTGTTGATTGAGAAGCGATGAAAACCATTTTGGTTGTTGACGATGAAGTGAAAATTGCAGAGCTCGTGCAATCCTATCTGGAAAGCGCGGGTTACCGTGTGGTGTGCGCTTACGACGGCGAGCAGGCGCTTTCCCTCTTTGATAAGTTCGCACCCTCGCTTGTGGTACTCGATTTGATGCTCCCCCGTATAAGCGGCGAGGAGGTATGCAAGGAAATACGTAGGCGCTCCCGCACACCCATCATCATGCTCACGGCAAAGTCCGCCGAAGAAAGCATTGTTGCCGGCCTTTCGGGCGGCGCGGACGACTACGTGGTAAAACCCTTCAGCCCGCGCCAGCTTATGGCGCGCGTAGAGGCGGTTTTGCGCCGTACCTCGTTGGAGCCTTTGCCGCTTTGTGAGGCGTTTGTTTACAACAACGGCGACTTGGTGATCGATGGTGCGCGGCGTGAGGTGCGCAAAAACGGGGAGAGCATTGCACTTACGCCCACGGAGTTTTCGCTTCTTTTAGCACTTGCCAAGCACCCCACACGCGTTTTCACACGCGATGAGCTGCTGCAGCAGGTGTTTGACGACGGCTACGATGGCTTTGACCGTGTGATCGATACGCACGTCAAAAATCTGCGCCAAAAAATTGACACGCCGGAAAAAGACATACGATACATTAAAACGATGCACGGCGTGGGCTACGCGTTTTCAGGAGGTAAGCCGCTATGAAAAAGAGTGTTTCTCTTTTGGCAAAGCTCTCGCTTTCCTACCTTGCGGTTGCCTTGTTTTTGATTGCGTGCGTCAGTTTTTTTTCCAACTTTTTTCTCACAAAGCAGTTTGAAGCCTATGTGATGCGCCAGCAGGAAGCGGAAAATGCGGAGCTTGCCTCGCAGACGGCGGCGCGGTACGACGAAGCTTTAAAAAGCTACAATATCCCCGGTCTTGAAACCATCGGCATGGACGCGCTTGAGCGCGGCATGATTTTGCGCGTAACGGATGCTTCCGGTACGGTCGTGTGGGACGCTATGGTACACAACAACGGACTTTGCCACCAGATGCTCCAAAGTATGGCAGAACGCATGGAAAGCCGCTATTCGGGCTTTCAAGGGCAGTATGAAGAAAAGGACTATCCGCTTGTGTCGGGCACTGTAACCATCGGCACGGCCAGCGTGGGTTACTACGGCCCCTTTTATTACAGCGAAAGCGACGCAATGTTCATCGGTACACTCAACCGCGCGCTCATCGGCATCGGCATAGGTTCACTCTTGTTCGCGCTTGTTTTGGGGTTGTTCATGGCACGGCGCGTCGCAATGCCTGTCATCAGCGCAAAACGCGCGGCGGAAAGCATTGCGCAAGGGCATTATGATGTTCGCCTGCACACGGTTACGGGCACAAAGGAGCTGGATGCGCTGGGGCAAGCCATCAACAAGCTTTCCGAGGAGCTTTCAAGGCAGGAAACTCTGCGCCGTCAGATGGCTGCGGACGTTGCGCATGAACTTCGTACGCCGCTCACCACACTGCAAGGCAACATGGAAGCGTTTATGGATGGTATCTGGCAGCCAACGCCCGATCGCCTCAAGAGCTGCCATGAGGAAACACTGCGCCTAAACCGCCTCGTTGGCGATTTGGAGCGGCTTTCAAGGCTGGAGGCCGGCAGCGACGAGCTTCGCATTTCGGAATTTAATTTGATGGAACTTGCGGCGCACGTTTTAACGGTGCTTGAGCCTGCCGCCGCCGAAAAGGGTGTGCTGCTTAATACCGAAGGTGAAAGCGTTGTTCTGAAAGCCGACAGCGACAAACTGACGCAGGTTCTGATGAACCTCATGCACAATGCCCTGCGGTACACAGGTGCGGGCGACAGAATTACGGTATGCGTAAACCGTGAACAAGCCTACGCCGTGCTCGCCGTTGAGGACAGCGGTGAAGGGATCCCGAGAGAACATCTCCCCTATGTGTTTGACCGCTTTTACCGGGTCGATCCCTCCCGCAACGCAGGCTCCGGCGGTTCGGGAATCGGTCTTGCGATCGTTCGTGCGATTGTTTTGATGCACGGCGGCACAATTGATGTTGAAAGCGAAAAAGGACGGTTTACCCGTTT